>JAKDMV010000003.1 GCA_030452125.1 Micrococcaceae bacterium | reverse complement strand
TCAATTCAGACCGTGTCGTCGCACGAGTTCAACCAACGTTGCTGGGCAGTACACCCCCGCTCCGTCCGGGACGCCCACGAAATTGCCGATGACCTCGCCAGACGCGAAATCAAACTCAGCATCGGCGGTTCCGTCCATGACCCTACCGACCCAATGGGCAAACTCCTGTTCAACGTGTTGGCGATGATCTCCGAGTTCGAAGCTGACCTTATTCGGATGCGCACCCGCGAAGGAATGAAGGTTGCCAAGGCCAAGGGCAGGCTGCGGGGCAAGCAGCCCAAACTCTCAGCGAAGCAGGAAGAGCACCTCCTCGAACTGCACGCCGCTGGGGAACACAGCAAGGCGGAGCTAGCTGAGCTGTTTAGCGTCGGTCGCTCCACTGTCTATCGAGCCATTGAACGCGGGCGGCTGCGCAACGCAAACCACGGAAGCCCCTGACATTACATGCGCTCGATTTCGAACAATTAGCTGCTCATAGTCGTCGGCAGGCAGAAGCCAAGCGGCCGGCCCCCGCAGTGCAGGGGCCGGCCATTGAGCAAAAGATTTAGCCGAAGATCGGAGTCCCGACGAACGGGTCGATCGCCAGCCCGACGAACAGGACCGTGAGGTAGCTGATGGAGATGTGGAAGACCTTCATCGCCTTGCGGTTCATGTCGCGTGGCAGGTGTTCTCGCTGTGCCTCGCGGTAGAGCACATGGGATTCGAAGATGAACCAGCCACCGGAAACCGCGGCCAGCACTGTGTAGACGATACCGGCGTCACCCATCGGAACCAGCAGCAAGGAGCAGGCGACGGTGGCCCAGGCGTACAGGACGACCTGCACGGACACGGTCCGGGCCCCGGCAATGGCCCCGAGCATCGGGACGTGGGCGTTGTTGTAGTCGTCGGCATACTTCATCGACAACGGCCAGTAGTGCGGTGGGGTCCAGAGGAAGATGATCAGGAACAGGATGATGGCCGGCCAAGCCAGGGTCCCGGTGACCGCTGCCCACCCGATGAGCACGGGCATGCAGCCGGCGATTCCGCCCCAGACGATGTTCTGCGAGGTGCGGCGCTTGAGGATCAGTGTGTAGAAGACCACATACAGCAGGATCGCGGTGAGTCCGAGGACAGCGGTGAAGAGGTTTGCACCGGCCCAGAGGATCCCGATCGAGGCCAAGCCGATCACGTACGAGAAGATCAGTGCTTCACGGGGCGTGGCTTCGCCGGTGACCAGCGGACGCTTCGAGGTCCGGTGCATGAGCCGGTCCATGTCCCGGTCGAAATAGCAGTTGAAGGCGCCGGCGCTTCCGGCGGCCAGGGCGCCACCCAGCAGGGTCGCCACGATCGTGATCAGGTCGGGGAAGCCGCGCTGCGCGAAGATCATGGTCGGCAGCGTGGTGACCAGAAGCAACTCGATGACTCGCGGCTTGGTCAGGGCCACATAGGCCCGGGCCTTGCGTCCGATGAAACCACCCAGGGATTCATCGGTTTGACGTGACGCACGAGGTGCGAGCTCTACGTCGGTCGGTACGGTCTTCACGGACATGCCACTCAGTTCTTCGCGGGAAATACACAGACAACCCCAATCATACCCTTTTACCGGCTGTAGAACTCAGGCATCTTTCCCCCAGCCGCGAACGCCCCGGAAATTATCGGAATAAACAGGCCACGGGCACCCCCAAAGAGATATGGTTGAAGCGATGTGCCGGAGCGCTGGAGCTCAGTATTCGTACGTGGGCGTGCAGCATCTGTGCTTCCCCCGACTCCACTCCTCGGCACCGACCGCCAATACAGGACCAGAGAGAGGGGCCGCCACGTGGCGCCACAGTCAGATGTTCGGGAATTGTCGTGGACGGAATCGGATCAGAAGGCCGTGGACAGCATCCGCGTCCTGGCAGCCGATGCGGTGGAGAAGGTCGGAAGCGGCCACCCCGGTACGGCGATGAGCCTGGCCCCGGCGGCCTATCTCCTGTTCCAGCAGCATCTGCGCCACGACCCGAGCGACCCGCATTGGATCGGCCGCGACCGGTTCGTCCTCTCCCCCGGGCACACCTCGCTGACGCTCTACCTCCAGCTCTTCCTCTCCGGCTACGGCCTGGAGATGAAGGACATCGAAGCGCTGCGCACCTGGGATTCGCTCACCCCCGGACACCCGGAGGTCGGCCATACCAAGGGCGTGGAGATCACCACCGGCCCGCTGGGACAGGGCCTGGCCTCCGCCATCGGATTCGCCTACGCCCAGCGTCGCATGCGCGGCATGCTCGATCCGCAGGCGGCAGCAGGGACCAGCCCGTTCGACCACTCCGTTTTCGTGATCGCCTCCGACGGCGACCTGCAGGAAGGCGTGACCTCCGAAGCCTCTTCCCTGGCCGGCCACCAGGAACTGGGCAACCTGGTCGTCATCTATGACGAAAACCACATTTCGATCGAAGACGACACCGACGTGTCCTTCACCGAGGACGTCCTCGGCCGGTACTCCGCCTACGGGTGGCACACCCAGCGCGTGGATTGGACCCGCACCGGCAACTACGTCGAAGACGTCGAGGCGCTGCACCTGGCCATCAACGAGGCCAAGGCCGAGACCAGCCGCCCGTCGATCATTTCGCTGCGCACCATCATCGGATGGCCCGCGCCGACGAAGCAGAACACCGGTGGCATCCACGGCTCAAAGCTGGGAACCGAGGAACTCGAGGCGCTGAAGAAGGAACTGGGCTTCGACCCTGCCGCGCACTTCGCCCTCGATGACCAGGTCCTCGCCCATGCCCGCGAAGTCGCCGATCGCGGGGCCGCCGCCCACGCCGAATGGCAGAAGGGCTTCGACGCCTGGAAGGCAGCCAACCCGGAGAACGCCGCCCTGCTCGAGCGCATCCAGGCCGGAAGGCTCCCGGAGGGATGGGATGCCAACCTCCCTGAGTTCGAAGCGGGCAAGGATCTGGCCACCCGTGCCGCCTCGGGCCAGGTCATCAATGCCATCGCCGATGTCCTGCCGGAACTCTGGGGCGGTTCGGCCGACCTGGCCGGCTCGAACAACACGACCATCAAATCGGCGCCGTCGTTCATCCCCGAAACCAAGCAGACGGACTCCTGGAAGGGCGACCCGTTCGGACGGGTCCTGCACTTCGGCATCCGCGAGCACGCCGCAGCAGCCATCGTCAACGGGATCACCCTGGCGTCGCCGACCCGGGCGTTCTCCGGGACGTTCCTGATCTTCTCCGACTACCAGCGTCCGGCCATCCGGCTCTCGGCGCTGATGGGCGTGCCGTCCATCTACGTCTGGACCCACGATTCCATCGGTCTGGGCGAAGACGGTCCGACCCACCAGCCGGTCGAGCAGCTGGCCTCGCTACGTGCCATCCCGAACCTCGACGTCGTCCGCCCGGCGGACGCCAACGAGGTGTCCTGGGCCTGGAAGACGGTCCTGGAGAACACCTCCAACCCCGCGGGGCTCGTGCTCTCGCGTCAGGGACTGCCGGTCTACGACAGGAACCAGCCAGGATTCGGGCCGGCTTCCGGAGTCGCCGACGGTGGCTACGTGTTCGTCGATGCCATGCGTGACGGCCAGGTCGTGGACCCGGACGTGGTGCTCATGGGCACCGGTTCGGAAGTCCAGCTCGCCGTCGATGCCCGCGAGGCATTGGCCGCTGAAGGCATTGCCGCCCGGGTGGTCTCGCTGCCCTGCGTCGAGTGGTTCAACCGGGCGGAGCAGTCCTACCGCGACTCCGTCCTCCCGCCGTCGGTGAAGGCCCGGGTGAGCGTCGAGGCCGGCGTGGCCCAGGGCTGGCGCGAACTGGTCGGCGACGCCGGCCGCATGGTCTCGCTGGAGCACTTCGGTGCCTCGGCAGACTACAAGCGCCTCTACACCGAATTCGGCATCACGGCCGAGGCCGTGGCCCAGGCGGCGCGCGACTCGATCAACGCAGCGAAATAGCACGACGCCGGTCGGCCACTGGAATAGTGGCCGACCGGTTTCCGTTCCCGTGCTCCGAACCCGCAGGAACGGCGCAGACCTCATTTCCCTCCTGGAAGGATCCATCTCATGAGCAACCCCAACACCCAGGCCCTCTCCGATGCCGGAGTCTCCATCTGGCTCGATGACCTCTCCCGCGCCCGCCTGACCTCGGGTTCGCTGCAGAAGCTCATCGGCGAGCGGAACGTGGTCGGTGTGACCACCAACCCCTCGATCTTCGCCGCGGCCCTGTCCAAGGGCGATGCCGACTACACCGAGCAGGTGGGTGAACTCGCTGCCGCCGGCGCCGACGTCGAAGAAGCGGTCTTCCAGATCACCACCCAGGACGTCACCCGGGCCTGCGACCTCTTCGCCCCCGTGGCCACCGCCAGCCAAGGCATCGACGGGCGGGTCTCGATTGAGGTCGATCCCCGTTCGGCGCATGACGCAGCCGCCACCATCGCCGAGGCCAAGAAGCTCTCCGCCAAGGTCGACCGCGAGAACGTCTTCATCAAGATCCCGGCCACCGTCGAAGGGCTCGAAGCCATCACCGCGACGCTGGCGGCAGGCATCAGCGTCAACGTCACGCTCATCTTCTCGCTGGAGCGCTACCGCGCCGTGATCAACGCGTTCCTCTCGGGCATGGAGCAGGCCAAGGAAAACGGCCACGACCTGTCCAAACTGCACTCCGTTGCCTCCTTCTTCGTATCCCGCGTGGACACCGAGATCGACAAGCGTCTCGACGCCATCGGTACCGAAGAAGCCACCGCGCTCAAGGGCAAGGCCGGTCTGGCCAACGCCCGTCTGGCCTACCAGGTCTTCGAGGAGGACTTCTCCTCCGAACGCTGGGGCGTCCTAGCCGCGTCCGGCGCCCGTCCGCAGCGTCCGCTCTGGGCGTCCACGGGGGTGAAGGATCCCGCGCTGCCCGACACCCTGTACGTCACCGGGCTCACTGCCCCACAGGTCGTGAACACGATGCCAGAGAAGACGCTGGATGCCACGGCCGACCACGCCGAGGTCACCGCCGACACGATCACCGGCACCTACGACGAATCGAACCGGGTCCTGGATTCGCTGGCCGCACTGGGCATCGACTACAACGAGGTCGTCCTGCTGCTGGAGAACGAAGGGGTGGAGAAGTTCGAGGCCGCCTGGACCGATCTGCTGGCCGATGTCCGCCAGGCACTGGAAGCAGCAGGAAAGGCGTCGGCATGAGTGCCCTGGGGTTCACGGCCACCGGAGCCGCACAAGCTGCCATCCAGGCGCATGTCCCTGCCCTGGTCGCCGAGAAGACGGCCTCGCGCATCGCGGCCAAGGACGACACCCTCTGGGGTCCCGAGGCCCAGGCCGAGGCCTCCAAGCGCCTCGGCTGGGTCGACTTGGCCGAGACCTCGCGTCCCCTGGTCGAGCCCATCCTGGATCTGCGCCGGGAACTGCAGGCGGACGGCATCGACCGGATCGTCTTGGCCGGAATGGGCGGTTCCTCGCTGGCACCCGAGGTCATCACCGCCACCGCCGACGTCGAACTCGTCGTCCTGGACAGCACCGACCCCGAAATGGTCGGCAATGCCCTGACCGACCGGTTGGCCACCACGGCTCTGGTCGTCTCCTCGAAATCCGGGTCGACCGTGGAAACCGATTCCCAGCGACGGGTGTTCTCCCAGGCGTTCGAGGATGCGGGAATCGATGCGGCATCGCGCATCATCGTGGTCACCGACCCGGGGTCCCCCATGGATAAGGCCTCGCGCAAGGCCGGCTACCGGGCGGTCTTCAACGCCAACCCGGACGTCGGAGGACGGTATTCCGCCCTCACCGCCTTCGGGCTGGTGCCTTCCGGTCTGGCCGGTGTGGATATCGCCACCTTGCTGGACGAGGCGGAGGAAGCCGCGGAATTCCTGGCCGACGACGACGAGGACAACCTCGGACTCGCCTTGGGCGCGGCCCTGGCCGGGACCACGCCGTTGCGCAATAAGATCGTCTTCGTCGACGAGGGATCCGGCATCGTCGGATTCGCCGATTGGGCCGAACAGCTCATTGCCGAATCCACCGGCAAGCACGGCACCGGCCTGCTACCGGTCGTGGTGGAACCCGGGGCCGAGGAGACGGTCCACCAGGCCGACGACGTGCTCCTGGTCCACCTGGTCTCCGACGACGAGGACCCGGTCATCGCCACCCAGGGACACCATGTGTATGTCTCGGGATCGTTGGGCAGCCAGATGCTGTTGTGGGAGTACGCCACCGTCGTGGCCGGCAAGCTGCTGGGCATCGACCCCTTCGACCAGCCGGATGTCGAGGCGGCGAAGATCGCTGCCCGCGGGCTCCTCGATGCCACCCCCGAGCCGGAGACCGCCCAATTGGTCGACGGCGACATCGAGCTCCGGGCCACCGAAGGCCTGCTCGAGGGGGCGGCAGGCGTCACGGACGCCGTGGCCAACCTGCTCGGTGCCCTGCCGGCCGACGGCTACCTGAGCATCCAGGCGTATCTGGATCGCATCGGGCACGCCGATCTGGCGACCCTGCGCGAGGATCTGTCCGTGGCCTCGAACCGTCCGACGACGTTCGGGTGGGGCCCACGCTTCCTGCACTCCACCGGGCAATTCCACAAGGGTGGACCCCGCATCGGGGTCTACCTGCAGATCACCGCCGACTCCGATACGGACATCAGCATTCCCGACCGTCCATTCACGTTCGGTGAATTGATCTCCGCCCAAGCCACCGGTGACGCCCAGGTGCTCGCCGACAACGGCCGCCCGGTCCTGCGCCTGCATTTGGGCTCCCGGGACGAAGGAATCCGCCAGCTGCGTGCCGCGATCAGCGCACTGCCCGGAATTCACCAGTAACATCGGGGGCGGGCGGCCCCGGTGGCCGCCCGCTCCCCCCGTTGTTTCACCACAGAAAGCACCCCATGGCAGATACCACCGCGCACAACCCCCTGCGCGATCGTCGGGACCGCCGCCTGAACCGGATTGCCGGGCCATCTGCCCTGGTGTTCTTCGGCGTCACCGGCGACCTGGCCCGCAAGAAACTCATCCCCGCGGTCTACGACCTCGCCAACCGCGGGCTCCTCCCGCCCAGCTTCGCCGTCGTCGGCTTCGGTCGCCGCGATTGGTCGCCCGAGGACTTCGTCGCCCAGGCCAGGGAATGGGTCCTGGCCAGCGCCCGGACCCCCTTCAACGAAACCGTCTGGGCCCAACTAGCCGGCGGCTTCCGCTTCGTCACCGGCGGGTTCGGCGATGAAGAAGCCTACGAACGTCTCGGCGAGACCCTGGATGAGCTCAAGATCTCCCGCGGCACCCGCGGAAACCACGTCTTCTACCTCTCCATCCCCCCGAACTCCTTCGAGCAGGTCTGTGAGCAGCTTTCCCGCCACGGGCTGGCCCAGGACGAGCAGATCCACGCCGACGCCTCCGCGGAGCCGCAGGAGCCGGCCCCCTGGCGCCGGGTGGTCATCGAGAAGCCCTTCGGCCACGATCTGGAATCGGCCCGCGAACTGAACACCATCGTGGAATCCGTTTTTCCCCCCGACGCGGTCTTCCGCATCGACCACTACCTGGGCAAGGAAACCGTCCAGAACCTGCTGGCCCTGCGTTTCGCCAACCAGCTGTTCGAGCCGCTGTGGAACGCCAACTACGTGGACCATGTGCAGATCACCATGGCCGAGGACATCGGCATCGGTGGCCGGGCGGGATACTACGACGGCGTCGGGGCCGCCCGCGACGTCATCCAGAACCACTTGCTCCAGCTGCTGGCCCTGACCGCGATGGAGGAACCGATTTCCTTCAACGCCGATCACCTGCGCGCCGAAAAGGAAAAGGTCCTCGCCGCGGTCAAACTCCCCGAGGACCTCTCCCGGCACTCGGCCCGCGGTCAATACACCGGGGGCTGGCAGGGAGGCGAGGAGGTCACCGGTTTCCTCGACGAGGAAGGGTTCAACCCGGAATCGCAAACCGAGACCTATGCCGCCATCCGCGTGGACATCAACACGCGCAGATGGTCCGGGGTGCCCTTCTATCTGCGCGCCGGCAAGCGGTTGGGGCGTCGGGTGACCGAGATCGCCGTCGTCTTCAAACGGGCGCCCAACCTGCTCTTCCGCGACAACGCCTCCGAGGAGTTCGGCCAGAATGCGGTGGTCATCCGCGTTCAGCCCGACGAAGGCGCCACCATCCGTTTCGGTTCCAAGGTCCCGGGCACGCAAATGGAGGTCAGGGACGTGACCATGGACTTCGGGTACGGCCACTCCTTCACCGAGTCCAGCCCCGAAGCCTATGAGCGGCTCATCCTGGACGTCCTGCTCGGCGAACCCCCCCTGTTCCCCCGGCATCAGGAGGTGGAGCTGTCCTGGAAGATCCTCGACCCGTTCGAGGACTATTGGGCGTCCCTGGACGAACAGCCCGAACCGTATGCCCCCGGAAGCTGGGGCCCGAGTTCGGCTGATGAACTGCTGGCCCGAGATGGAAGGACGTGGCGGCGACCATGATCGTAGACCTGCCGAACACCACCACCTCGAAGGTGGCCAAGAAGGTCATGAACCTCCGCGAGACCGGCGGTGTCGTCGCCCTGAGCCGCGTGCTGACGCTTGTGGTGGTCACGCAGTCCGGGTTCGAGGAGGAGGCCATCGCCGCGGCGAACCTGGCCAGCCGGGAGCACCCGTGCCGCATCATCGTCGTGGTCGAAGGGGCCACCGACGCCCCGACGAGCCTCGGGGCACAGATCAGGGTCGGCGGTGATGCCGGGGCCTCGGAAGTCATCGTCCTCCATGCCGACGGGGACCTGGCCACGGCCAACGAATCACTGGTCAACGCGCTCCTGCTCCCCGATGCCCCCATCGTCGCCTGGTGGCCCCATGGGATGCCCGAATGTGCCTCCGAAACGGCCATCGGCAGGATCGCGCACCGCCGGATCACCGATAGCCGGACCGCCGATGAGCCGCAAAAGGCGCTCTTCGCCCTGGCGAAGAGCCATGTGGCCGGGGACACCGACCTGGCGTGGACGCGGTTGACCCTCTGGCGGGCCCAATTGGCCGCCGTCCTAGACCAGCTCGATGCCTCCTGCCTGACGGCCGCCACCGTGAAGGGTTCGTCCTCGAGCCCCAGCGTGCTGCTGCTGGCTGCCTGGTTGACGCTCCGGCTGGACATCCCGGTCACGATCGCCTCCTCCTCCAACGGGACCGGGGTGCGCAGCGTGAGGTTCTCCCGCGAGGACGGCGACGTGGTGCTGACCCGCCCCCATGACGACGTGGCCGAGTTGTACCAGCCGGGACAGCCCGTCCAACGGGTGTCGTTGCCGCGGCGCAACACCTCGGTCTGTCTTGCGGAGGAACTGCGCCGGCTGGACCCCGACGAGGTCCTCGGCGAGGTCCTGCGGGAGGGTCTGGCCCAGACCAACCTGCGCTCCGTGACCGCTTCCGAACGCTGAGCCTGCGGGCACCACGAAACGCCAAAGAGGCGGCTTCCCCCGTGGGGTAAGCCGCCTCTTCATGGTTCTACGGCGGTGGGCGCGCCGGGCCTGGGCCCGGGATGCCCCCGCGGGGATTGCGGGGTCCTAGATCTCCGAGCTCAAGCGCATGATGATGCCCAGCGCCACGATGATCGCGCCCCAAGACACCCCGAGCACGACGGTGATCCGGTTGAGGTTCTTTTCGGCAACACCTGAGGACCCGAGACTGGTGGTCATGCCGCCGCCGAACATGTCCGACATGCCGCCTCCACGTCCCTTGTGGAGCAGGATCAGCATGACCAGCAACAGGCTCACGAGTCCCAGCACCACCTGCAGGACAATCTTGAGTGTGTCCACTACTACCTTTCGGTCGAGAACGGCCGCAGCCGGTTAGTCCGTCACCAGATGATGCTCGAACCTAATAATGTTAGCAAATTCCGCGGCGTCCAGGCTGGCACCCCCGACGAGCAGCCCGTCGACATCGCTGCCACGCATGATGGCGGCGGCGTTGGCGGCCTTGACCGAACCGCCATAAAGCAGCCGGATTCCTGCTGCCGTGTCGGCTCCGTAGAGACTCACGAGCTCGGCGCGGAGCGCCGCGGCCATCTCCTGGGCGTCCTCGGGTCCGGCGACTTCCCCGGTGCCGATGGCCCAGACGGGCTCGTAGGCCACCACGAGATCGGCGGCCTGGGCCGCATCCAATCCCGCCAGCGAGCCACGCAACTGCTCGAGCGTGTGCTCGACATGGCGCCCGGCCTGCCGGACCTCCAGGCCCTCGCCCACGCAGAGCACCGGCACCATTGAATGCCTGTAGGCTGCTGCGACCTTGCGGGAAAGCAACTCATCGGTTTCGCCGTGGATGGCCCGGCGTTCGCTATGCCCGACCAGGACATACCGTGAGCCGAGCTTGGAGAGGAAGGCCCCGGAGATGTCCCCGGTGAAGGCGCCGGAATCCTCCGGTGAGAGGTCCTGGCCCCCGTAGACGACCGGCAGGTCATCGCCGGCGACCAGCGTCTGGACGCCGCGCAGATCGGTGAACGGCGGGAAGACGGCGACCTCGACCCGGTTGAAGTCGTGTTTGGCATCCTCGAGGGTCCACGCCAGCTTCTGCAGCAGCGTGATGCCCTGGACATGGTCCATGTTCATCTTCCAGTTGCCGGCAATCAGCGGCTTCCGGTCGAATTGACCGTTCGTGGAGGTGGTCATAGGTGGCTAGTTCCCTTCGAGCGCGGTGAGTCCGGGCAATTCCTTGCCCTCCAGGTATTCGAGGCTGGCCCCGCCTCCGGTGGAGATATGGCCGAAATCGTCCTCGCTGAAACCCAGGGTGCGGACGGCTGCGGCGGAGTCCCCGCCCCCGACGACGGAAAACGCCTCGGAGTCCGCCAGGGCCTGGGCCACGGCCCGGGTTCCCCCGGAGAAGGCCTCGATCTCGAAGACCCCCATGGGGCCGTTCCAGAACACGGTGTTGGCGGAGCGGATGTAACTGACGAAGGCCTCTCCCGAGGCCGGTCCGATGTCGAGGCCCAGTCCGGTATCGCCGAACCGACCGTTTTCGATCCCGTCGACGGGGCGCACCTCGTGTTCGGCGTCGGCCCCGAACTTGGAGGCCACCACGACGTCGGTGGGCAGGATGATGTCGCAGCCGGTTTCCTTGGACCGGGCCAGGTATCCGCGGACGGTTTCGAGCTGGTCTTCCTCCAGCAATGATTTCCCGACCGGGTGTCCCTGGGCGGCCAGGAAGGTGAAGGCCATGCCACCGCCGATCAGCAGGTGGTCGGCGCGGCCGAGGAGCGTGTCGATCACCGCGAGCTTATCGGAGACCTTGGACCCGCCCAGGACGACGACGTAGGGCCGCTGGGGGCCCTCGGTGAGCTGACGCAACACCTCCATCTCGGTCCTGACCAGATCGCCCTGGTAGGAGGGCAGCAGTGCGGCGATGTCGACCACTGATGCGTGCTTGCGGTGCACGGCACCGAAGGCATCATCCACGTAGGCACCGTTGCTGCCGGTCAGGTCGGCCAGCTCACGGGCGAACGAGGCCCGTTCGTCGTCGTCCTTGCTGGTCTCGCGCGGATCGAAGCGGACGTTTTCCAGGACCAGCACGGAGCCGTCCTGGAGTTTCGAGGCCAGTTCGCGGGCGCTGCTGCCCACGACGTCCTGGGCCACCTCGACCGGGAAATCGGCGAGCTCGTCCAGCCGGTCGGCGGCGGGACGAATGGAGTACTTCGGCTCCGGGGCCCCCTTCGGGCGGCCCAGATGGGCCATCACCAGGACCCGGGCACCGGCCTCGGAGAGTTTCGCGAGGACGGGAAGGGACGCGCGGACACGTCCGTCGTCGGTGACGGTGGAGCCATCGAGCGGCACGTTCAGGTCGCTACGGACCAGAACGTGCCGCCCACGGACACCATCGGCGAGCAGATCGTCGAGAGTGTTGGAAGTCATGACTTCAGGCTATCGGATCGCCGCGACTACGCCAGCTTCGAGCCGACGTATTCGGTCAGGTCGACCAGGCGGCTGGAATAGCCGAATTCGTTGTCGTACCAGCCGATGACCTTCACGGTACTGCCGATGACCTTGGTCAGCGGCGCGTCGAAGATCGTCGAGTGCGGATCGGTGACGATGTCGCTGGAGACGATCGGGTCCTCGTTGTACTTCAGGTACGGGGCCAGCTGGCCCTCCTCGGCGGCCGCGCGGAATGCCGCGTTGACTTCCTCGACGGTCGTTTCGCGGGCCAGGGTCACGGTCAGGTCTGTGGAGGAGCCGGTCGGGACCGGAACGCGCATTGCATAGCCGTCGAGCTTGCCCTTGAGCTCGGGCAGGACCCGGCCGATCGCCTTGGCGGCACCGGTGGAGGTGGGAATCATGTTCAGCGCGGCGGCCCGGGCACGACGCGGATCCTTATGCGGGCCGTCCTGCAGGTTCTGGTCGGCGGTGTAGGCGTGGATGGTGGTCATCAACCCGTCGACGATGCCGAACTGGTCGTTGAGGACCTTGACCATGGGGCCGAGGCAGTTGGTGGTGCAGGAGGCGTTGGAGATGATGTCGTGGTTCTCCGGGTCGTACAGGTTGTCGTTGACACCCATCACGATGGTGATGTCCTCGCCCTTGGCGGGGGCGGAGATGATGACCTTCTTGGCGCCGGCTTCCAGGTGCTTGCGGGCGCCTTCGGCCTTGGTGAAACGGCCGGTGGATTCGATGACGACGTCGGCACCGAGTGCGCCCCAGCCCAGATCGGCCGGATCCTTCTCGGCGAGGATGCGGATGCGGCGTTCGCCAACGACCAGATCCTGCCCATCGACGGACACTTCCTCGGAGAGCCGGCCGAGGACCGAATCGTATTTGAGGAGCATGGCCAGGCTGTCGATGTCAGCCAGGTCGTTGATGGCGACGATCTCGACGTCTGCCTGGTTCATGAGCGCGGCGCGCAGGTAGTTACGTCCAATGCGTCCGAAGCCATTGATGCCAACACGGGTAGTCACGTGAATATTCTCCTTGCCGGAAGGTAGCCACCACCGTGCTCCGGGTAGGGAGATATGGACGCGGGGATGGCAATGGAAATTTTGTGACACCCCGTTGTGTCCTTGGCCTGTGGGCCGACCGGTTCAGCGGGCTCCCGATCCGGGGAAAACCGGATGCGGGGCCCACTGAAGCCGTTGATAACATCTTACGCCATAAGGCCTTTGATGTGTGAGCAAAATTACCTGCTCTTTTCCCCGGGTCCGAGGACCCGGGGGCGCGGGCTACTTGCCCGGAACGATCAGCGACTTCGCGCCGGAGCGCGCCGCCTCGAAGCGGGCCGACACGTCGGCCCAGTTCACGATGTTCCAGAACGCCTTGACGTAATCCGCCTTGACGTTGACGTAGTCCAGGTAGAAGGCGTGCTCCCACATGTCCAACATCAGCAGCGGGGTGGTGCCCACCGGCACGTTGCCCTGCTGGTCGTAGAGCTGCTCGATGACCAGGTTTTCACCCAGGCCCTCGAAGGCCAGCAGCGCCCAGCCCGAGCCCTGCAGGCTCAGTGCGGCGTTGGTGAAGTGGTTGCGGAAGGCATCGAACGAGCCGAAGGCGTCATCGATGGCCGCAGCGAGCTCACCCTCGGGCTTGTCCCCGCCTTCGGGGGAAAGGTTCTGCCAAAAGATCGAGTGGTTGGTATGCCCACCGAGGTGGAACGCCAGATCCTTGGACAGCTTCGGGATGTTGCCGTACTCGCCCTTTTCGCGGGCCTCTGCCAGCTTGTCCAGCGCGGTGTTGGCGCCGGCGACATACGACGCGTGGTGCTTGCTGTGGTGCAGCTCCATGATGCGCGCGGAAATGTTCGGCTCCAGCGCCGCGTAGTCGTACGGCAGGTCAGGAAGTTCGTACTTCGCCATGATCTCCTCCATTTGTCTCTCACACGCCCGCTCTACGGGCATGCTGGTGGGTAGTGCTTCCCGTGCCTCGCGGCGACGGAAATCCAGCGGCTTGATCAGCCGTCGAGCATATCTGCGGTAACGCTGGCCTCGGTCCCGGGTATTCCCAGTTCAGCGGCCCGGCGGTCCGCCATCGCCAACAGGCGACGGATCCTTCCGGCGATGGCGTCCTTCGTCATCGGGGGGTCGGCCAGGTGGCCCAGTTCATCCAGGCTGGCCTGTTTATGCGCCACGCGGAGGGCCCCGGCATATTGCAGATGGTCCGGGACGTCGTCTCCCAGGATCTCCAGGGCCCGTTCGACCCGGGCACCCGCCGCCACGGCGGCCTGGGCCGAGCGGCGCAGGTTGGCGTCATCGAAGTTCGCCAGCCGGTTGGCCGTCGCCCTGACCTCCTTGCGCATGCGCCGTTCCTCCCACACCAACAACGTGTCGTGGGCGCCCATGCGGGTCAGCAATGCGGCGATGCTGTCACCGTCGCGGATGACGACGCGGTCAACCCCCCGCACTTCGCGGGCCTTGGCGACGATATCGAGCCGCCGGGCGGCCCCGACCAGGGCCAGGGCCGCTTCGGGGCCCGGGCACGTGACCTCCAGTGCCGACGAGCGGCCGGGTTCGGTCAGCGAGCCATGGGCGAGGAAGGCTCCGCGCCAGACGGCTTCGGCGTCGGCGGTGGAACCGTTGACGATGACCGAGGGCAGTCCCCGGACCGGGCGGCCCCGGCCATCGAGCAGACCCGTCTGGCGGGCCAACGATTCGCCGTCCCTGACCACCCGGACGACATAGCGGCTGCCCCGGCGCAGGCCCCCCGCGGAGACGACGATGATCTCGGCGGTGTGTCCGTAGACCTCGGAGATGGCCTGACGCAGCCGCCGGGCGGTGGCGGCAAGATCGACTTCCGCCTCGATGACGATGCGACCTGAAATGATGTGCAGTCCCCCGGCGAAGCGCAGGGTCGCCGACACTTCGGCTTTACGTACGGAGGACTTCTTGACGTCCAGCCGGGACAGCTCGTCCTTGACCGAAGCGGTCAGTGCCATGGCTACTCTTCCTCACGTCGCGTTGTATTCCGGGCAAACGCCTCAAAGACATCCTGATACTCCGCCGCAAGCCGCAGGGGCTCGTGGACGGCACGGTCATGCCCAGTAGCCACCTTACCGAAAAAGCACTCGGCGCCGAGCCGGCCGGCTGCCGCACGGAAGGCCTGCTCGTCATCGACGGACGATGGATCGGCCAGAACGGCGTCGATTCTCAGGTCCGGGGCGTAGCGGGCAATCACGTCAAGATGTGCTGCGGCGGTCATTCCCGAGGTCTCCTGGGTATCGGTGACCAGGTTCATCGTCAGCAGGCGACGGGCCGGGGTGTTCTGCAGTGCCTCACGCATTTCCGGCAGGAGCAGATGCGGCAAAACCGAGGTGTACCAGGAGCCGGGGCCCAGGATGACCCAGTCGGCCAGTTCGATGGCGTCCAACGCCTCGGGGCAGGCCGGGGCATCGGTGGGGGCCAACGTCACATTGCTGACCAGGGTGTCGTTTCCGGCTTCGGCCAGAGCCGCCTGCCCATGGATCCGTCGTCGGACCAGGCTTCCGTCCCCGGCGGTGGCCAGGACCTCCCCGGAGATGTATAGCGGCACGGTACTCATCGGCAGCACGGCGCCGCGGGCCCCGAGCAGGGCACCGGCCCAGCGCAGCCCGGCCACGGCATTTCCCAGCAGCTCCCATAGGGTGATGATCAGCAGGTTGCCCACCGCGTGGTTCTCCAGCGAGGTTTCTACCCCTTCGGAGCCGACGAAACGATGCTGCATGACGTCGCGCCAGGTCCGTCCCCAGTCCGATTCGTCACAGAGGGCGGCCAAGGCCATGCGCAGGTCACCGGGCGGCAGGACGCCCAATTCGCGGCGCAATCGTCCGGAGGATCCGCCGTCGTCGGCGACCGTGACGATGGCCGTGATGTCGTTCGTGAGCCGCCGGAGCGCCGAGAGGGAGGCCGAGAGGCCATGTCCGCCGCCGAGTGCTGCGACCCGGGTGGTGGTCATCTCATCGCCGCTGCCCGCCGGACGTGGGGGAAGCATCGGCATCTGTCCGGTCAGGAACGTCATGGACTTACTCCCGGCCCAGATCGCGGTGGTTGACCATGACCGTGACGTTGGGGATCTGCCTGAGTCGGCGCGCCATCTCCTCGCTCACGGCCACCGACCGGTGCTTGCCACCGGTGCACCCGATGGCGATGGTCGCGTAGTGCTTGTTCTCGCGGCGATACCCCTCCAGGACCGGTTCGAGCGCTTCAAGATAGTGGAAGATGAACTCGGCCGTCCCGTCGGCTTCCAGGACGTAGTCGCTGACGACCTTCTCCTGGCCGGTATGCGGGCGGAGCGCGGGTACCCAGTGCGGGTTCGGGATGAACCGGACATCGGCCAGGAAGTTCGCATCGGTGGGCAAGCCGTATTTGAAACCGAAACTCATCACGTTCAGCCGCAGGACCACCGGTCCCGAATCGGAGAACAGTTCGATGATCGACCGGCCTAGGGCATGGACGTTCAAGGGGGTGGTGTCGATGACGATCTCTGCGTGGTCCTTGATTTCCTTCAGGACCTCGCGTTCGGCGGTGATGCCGTCGGAGATCCGCCCCTCCCCCTGCAGCGGGTGGGGACGCCGGCCCTGTTCGAAACGGCGGATGAGCAGTTCGTCGCTGGCGTCGAGGAACAACACCCGGTATTCGATCCCGGCGGCCCTGAGCTGGCCCAGGTTCTCGCGCAGTTCGGCGAACAGCGCCCGGCTCCGGACGTCCATGACCACGGCCAGCTTGGGGATGGACCCGGGGGTGCGGGCGACCAGATCGGTCAGGGTGCCCAGCAGCTGCGGGGGCAGGTTCTCCACCACGTACCAGCCCAGGTCCTCCAGGGCGTGGGCGGCGGTGGTGCGGCCGGCACCGGACATGCCGGTCACGACCAGCATTTCTGATGCTTCGGGCTTGACGGGGCTCAGCTCGATACTCATGGTTTCAGTCTAGTCGTGTTCCGACACGGCCGTTCTCAGTCGAGCAGCTCCCCGGTGGTGGTGTTGACCGCCGGGGTGGCACCGTCGTCGTCCTCTGCGGTGTCGTCGGGCTCCTGCGGCAGGGCCAGCGCCTCGACCAGGTGTCCGGCCAGGACGGTTCCGACCCCCTTGACCCGGGTGAAGTCCTCGGCGGTCGCCGCCCGCATGCGCTTGAGCGAACCGAAGTGCTTGATGACCGCCTGGCGTTTGGCCGGCCCCAGCCCGGGAACCTGGTCAAGCAGCGAGGAAACCATCGACGAACTACGTTTCTGCCGGTGGAAGGTGATGGCGAACCGGTGCGCCTCGTCACGGATGCGCTGGAGCAGGTACAACCCGTGGGACGCCCGCGGCAGAACCACGGGGAACGGATCCTCGGGCAGCCAGAGTTCCTCCAGTCGCTTGGCCAGCCCGGCGACGTAGACGTCGTCGATCCCCAGGTCCTCCAACGCCCGGACTGCCGCGGCGACCTGCGGCGGACCGCCGTCGACCACGACCAGGGAGGGCGGGTAGGCAAATTTCTTCGGCGGGGCCTTCTCACCCTGTTCCTCAATGCTGATCTCTCCGGAAATCACCGGCGCCATGGCCGCCTGGTCCTCGAGGTAGTGGCGGAATCTGCGGGTGATGACGTCGTACATGGAGGCCGTGTCATCCCGGGCCGCTTCACCGCTGATGGAGAACTTGCGGTATTCGGACTTCTTGGGCATGCCGTCCTCGACCACCACCATGGAGGCCACGACATTGGTACCCGAGACATGGGAGATGTCATAGCATTCGATGCGCATCAGCGGTATCGGCAGCGCGAGTGCCTCCTGGAGTTCCTGCAGAGCGGCACTGCGCGTGGTGATATCGGCGGCGCGGCGTGATTTATGCAGGCGCAGGGACTGCTCGGCGTTCTCCTTCACGGTGCCCATCAAGGTGGCCTTCTCCCCGCGTTGGGGCACCCGCAGGTTCACCGCGCTGCCGCGCAGCCCGCGCAGCCATATCGCCAGTTCCTGCCGGTTCTCCGGTTCAACCGGCACCAGGACCTCCCGGGGGATCCGGTCCCCGCCGGTGTTCTCCCCGTAGACCTGCTGCAGCAGGTGTTCGATGAACTTCGGTCCGTCGGTGTCCTCCACCTTCTCCACGACCCAGCCCCGCTGCCCGCGGATCCGGCCGTTGCGGACGTGGAAGACCTGCACCGAGGCCTCGAGGTCGTCTTCGGCGACGGCGAAGATATCCGCCTCGGTGTCCTCGGAGAGCACGACGGCGTTGCGTTCGAACACCCGGCGCAGGGCTGCGATGTCGTCACGCAGCCGGGCTGCTTGTTCGTAATCCAGTTCGGCGACCGCGGCCTTCATCCGGCCTTCCAGATCCCGGATGAACCGGGTGCCTTCGCCTCCCATGAACTGGCAGAGTTCCTCGGCCAGTTTCCGGTGGTCTTCGGGGCTGATCCGGCCCACGCACGGCGCCGAACATTTGCCGATGTCCGCCAGCAGGCAGGGACGTCCGGTCAATTGGGCCCGGCGGAAGACCCCGGGGCTACAGGTGCGTACCGGGAAGACCCGCAACAACGTGTCGAGGGTTTCGCGGATCGCCTTGGCCGGATAGAACGGACCGAAGTACTTCACGTCCTTGCGGCGGTCTCCCCGCATGACTTGGGCGCGAGGGAACTTGTCCCCCATCGTCACCGCCAGGTACGGGTAGGACTTGTCGTCGCGGAACATGATGTTGAACCGCGGGGCGTACTCCTTGATCCACGTGTACTCGAGCTGCAACGCCTCGAGTTCGCTGCCCACCACGGTCCACTCGACACTGGCCGCGGTATGGACCATGGCGTGGGTCTTGGGGGCCAGCGTCGTCGGATTGGCGAAATAGGAATTCAGTCGCGACCGGAGGTTCTTGGCCTTGCCTACATAGATGACCCGTGTCGCGGGGTCGCGGAAGCGGTAGACGCCGGGAGACGTGGGTATCTCGCCGGTCCGCGGACGGTAACTGCTGGGATCGGCCATACCCCCAACGCTACTCTGCCGAGGGCGACTGGTTGTAGTTGCCTGACCGTTCCTGCCCGCTGAGCCCGGCGATGGCATCGACGATCTGATCGGTGGCCTGGCGTCGTTGCGGCAGCGGGTGCTTACGCCCGACATGCTCGAACTGCAGGGGCTCCCCCACCGAGAGCGTGAACCGATGCGGGACGATCCTGTTGCTCCCGGCCGGTTGCAGGCGTTCGGTGCCGATCAACCCCACGGGAACCACCGGCGCCCCGGTGGACAGGGCCAGCCAGCCCACGCCCGTCCTCCCCCGGTAGAGCCGCCCGTCCCGCGACCGGGTCCCCTCCGGGTAGATCCCGACGCCTTGGCCCGATTCGAGCAGGTCCACCAACGAGTCCAGCGCGGCAACGCTGGCGGCCTGTTCCCCGCGTTCGACGGGGATGGACCCCACGGACTCGAAAAAGGCCTTCATCGCCCGTCCCTTGACCCCCGGGGTGGTGAAGTACTCGGCCTTCGCGAAGAAGGCGACAGGACGCGGACAGATCGCCTGGATGATGATGCTGTCCAGGAAGGACAGGTGGTTGGAGGCGACGATGAACGGACCATCGGTCGGTACGTTCTCCAGCCCGATGATCTCCGGGCGGCAGAGCGTACGGATGGTTCCGCGGAAACCGGCGCGGACTCCTTCGAACATCCCCATCTAGGCGGAAGCCCCCCGGTGCGCTTGTGTACCGGCAGTGGCCGGGCCCAGCAGGCGCCCCAGTTCCTCGGCGGAGTGCACGACGGCGGCCGCGCCTGCCGCTTCCAACTCGCCGTCGGCGGCGAAGCCCCAGGACACGCCGAGGGCGGTCAGTGAGTTCGCCCGGGCTCCTTCGATGTCGTAGAGCCGGTCCCCGACCATGACGGTGTCTCCGGTCCCGCCGCCGGTGGCGTGGAGTGCGGCGGCCACGATATGGGCTTTCCCGGCGGTTGCCGGGGCTGTGGAGGCCTCTTCCGGGGCCGATCCGTGGATGGAATCGAAGAAGGCATCCAGGTCCTTGGCGGCCAGCAGCCGGCGGGCCAGCGGTTCGGGCTTGGAGGTCGCGACCGCCAGACGGCATCCTGCCTCACGCAGCTGGCCCAGCAGTGCGGGGATGCCGGAATAGACCCGGCTGGCGTCCAGGCCGTGGCGGTCATATTCGGTCCGGTAGTCGGCGATGACCCGAGGCAGGAGTTCCTCTGTCATGCCCGGGAGGCCCAGCAATCCGATGGCCAGCGGGGGCCCGATCAACAGGTTCAGGGCGTCGTCGCCCGGGTGGTCCAGCCCATTGCGTTCCAAAGCATGCAGGATGCCTCCGGTGATGCCTCCGGCGGGGTCCACGAGGGTGCCGTCGAGGTCAAAAAGCACGGTGCGGGCAGGAATCATCACCGGGATATTGTCGCACGGACCACCCGGGCT
Source organism: Micrococcaceae bacterium (assembly GCA_030452125.1). GTDB lineage: Bacteria > Actinomycetota > Actinomycetes > Actinomycetales > Micrococcaceae > Arthrobacter_H. Next base: position 38,954 of record JAKDMV010000003.1, on the reverse strand, counting down.
CCACGGCAGGCATGCCCGCCACGGCATACTCACGCGGCGCCTACGCCGCGCCGGGACGCCGGCCGGGACCCTAGCCGAGGACCTCGGCCAGGAACCTGCCGGTGTGGCTGGCCTCGACCTTGGCGACTTGTTCGGGGGTGCCCTGGGCGACGACCTGTCCCCCGCCGTGGCCGCCTTCGGGGCCGAGGTCGATGACCCAGTCGGTGCTCTTGATGACGTCGAGGTTGTGTTCGATCGTGATGACCGTGTTGCCCTTGTCGACCAGCCCCTGCAGGACCAGCAGCAGTTTGCGGATGTCCTCGAAGTGCAGACCCGTGGTCGGTTCATCGAGCACGTAGATGCTGCGCCCGTTCGAACGCTTCTGCAGTTCCGACGCGAGCTTCACCCGCTGGGCCTCGCCGCCGGACAGGGTCGTGGCGGGCTGGCCGAGCCGGACGTATCCCAGCCCCACGTCCACCAACGTCTTCAGATGGCGGGCGATCGGGGTGAAGGCCGCGAAGAACTCCGCCGCCTCCTCGATCGGCATGTTCAGCACATCGGAGATGGATTTGCCCTTGTACTGGACCTCGAGTGTTTCGCGGTTGTACCGGGCCCCGTGGCAGACCTCGCAGGGGACGTACACATCGGGCAGGAAGTTCATTTCGATCTTCAGCGTGCCGTCGCCGGAACAGGATTCGCAGCGCCCGCCCTTGACGTTGAAGGAGAAGCGCCCGGGCAGGTAGCCACGGACCTTGGCCTCGTTGGTCTCGGCGAAGAGCTTGCGGACATGGTCGAAGACCCCGGTGTAGGTCGCCGGGTTGGAACGCGGGGTCCGGCCGATCGGACTCTGGTCCACGTGGACCACCTTGTCGAGCTGGTCGAGGCCTTCGACGCGGGTATGCCGTCCGGCCACCTGCTTGGCGCCGTTGAGCTTATTGGCCATCACCTTATAGAGGATGTCGTTGACCAGCGTGGACTTCCCGGAGCCGCTGACCCCGGTGATGCCGGTCAGCACCCCGAGCGGGAACTTCACCGTGACGTCCTGCAGGTTGTTCTCCCGGGCGCCGACGACGGTGACCTGGCGTTTGCGATCGACCTTGCGGCGCTTGGCCGGCAATTCGATCCTGCGGCGGCCCGCGAGGTAGTCGCCCGTCATCGAATCGGTATTGGCCATCAGCCCTTCCAACGACCCCGAATGCACGACGGTGCCCCCGTGTTCGCCGGCCCCCGGGCCGACATCGACGATCCAGTCGGCCTGATGGATGGTGTCCTCGTCATGCTCGACGATGATGAGCGTGTTCCCGAGGTCGCGCAGGCGGTTCAGGGTCTCGATCAGGCGTCGGTTATCGCGCTGATGCAGGCCGATGGAGGGTTCGTCCAGGACGTAGAGCACGCCGACCAGCCCCGAACCGATCTGGGTGGCCAGGCGGATGCGCTGGGCCTCCCCACCGGAGAGCGTCCCGGCGGCTCGTTCGAGGTTCAGGTACTCGAGTCCGACGTCGAGCAGGAAGCGCAGCCGGGCCTGGATCTCGATGAGCACCTGGTGGGCGATCTGCTTTTCGCGTCCCGACAGGACCAGGGCATTGAGGAAGTCGGCGCATTCGCGCATCGGCATGGCGGAGACTTCGGCAATGGACTTGCCGTTGATCAGCACCGACAGGGAGGCGGGGTTCAGCCGGGCGCCGTTGCACACGGGGCAGGGAATCTGCCGCATGTATTCCTCGTACCGGTCCCGGGCGTGATCGGATTCGGTTTCCAGGTGTTTGCGGTGGATGTACTGGATGACACCTTCGAACCCGGTGCTGTATTTGCGCTCCCGTCCGAAACGGTTGCGGTACTGGACCACGACCTTATGGTCCTTGCCGTTGAGGATCGCATCGCGCTGGACGTCGGTGAACTTGCGCCAGGGGGTATCCAGATCGAATTTCAGGTCGTCGCCCAGGCCCTGCAGCAGCCGGTTCCAGTATTGGGTGGTGGCCACGCCCAGCGACCAGGGCGCGATGGCCCCTTCGGCCAATGTCTTGCCCGGATCGGGCACGACGAGTTCCTCGTCGACCTCCAACCGGGTCCCGATGCCGGTGCACGCGGGGCAGGCACCGAAGGGGTTGTTGAAGGAGAACGAGCGCGGCTCGACCTCGTCGATCGCCAACGGGTGTTCGTTGGGGCAGGCCAGATGTTCCGAGAAGGCCCGGACCCGCGCGTCGTCCTGGGCGGGCAGGTCGACGAAGTCAGCGAGCACGCGGCCGTCGGCCAGGCCCAGGGCCGTCTCGATCGAATCCGTCAGCCGTTGCCGGATGCCGTCCTTGGCGACCAACCGGTCGATGACGACCTCGATGGTGTGTTTGTACTGCTTGCCCAGCTTCGGGGGGTCGCTGAGTTGGATGGTGTCCCCGTCGACCCGGGCACGGGCATAGCCCTTGGCAGCCAGCTCCTTGAAAAGGTCGACGAACTCGCCCTTGCGTGAGCGGACCACCGGAGCGAGGATCTGGAAACGCGTCCCCTCCTCGAGCTCGAGCAGCTGGTCCACGATCGCCTGCGGGGTCTGCCGGGTGACCGGTTCATGGCACACCGGGCAGTGCGGGTGGCCGACACGGGCCCACAACAGGCGCATGTAGTCGTAGATCTCGGTGATCGTCCCGACCGTGGAACGCGGGTTCTTCGACGTCGACTTCTGATCGATCGAGACCGCCGGGGACAGTCCTTCGATGAAGTCCACGTCCGGCTTGTCGACCTGGCCGAGGAACTGGCGGGCATAGGCGGAGAGCGATTCGACATAGCGGCGCTGGCCCTCGGCGAAGATCGTGTCGAAAGCCAGGGAGGACTTGCCCGATCCGGACAAGCCCGTGAAGACGATCATCGCGTCCCGCGGGAGATCCAGATCCACATTGCGCAGGTTGTGCTCCCGGGCGCCCTTCACGAGAAGTCGCGACCGGTCGTGGGCACGCTCGATGGATTCCATGGAAACGCTGGGAACGGATTGCAATTCGCTGGAGGAAATAGCCACGGGTCCAGAGTAGTCGAATTCGGCCTCGAACACACGTTCGAAGACTCATGTTTTTGCGGGTTTCAGCGGGTTTGGACCGCCGGTGTTCACTGCACGCGGAAGGCGGCCCGCAGAAATTCAACGGCGCGGTCCTCCCCCACGCCCCAGGTCCTGGCCTGCGAGGCCAGTTCCTGGGCCGCGGACGCGAGTCTGCGGTCGCCCTCGGAGCCCGTGGCCAGGACGACGGTCCCGTGACGCCCTCGGGTCTGGACTGCTCCTGCCTGTTCGAGTTCCCGGTAGGACCGGGCCACCGTGTTCACGGCGACCCCCAGTCGTCCGGCGAGCGCCCGGACCGAAGTCAGCCGGGTTCCCGGAACCAGCTTCCCCGAACCGATGGCCTCCAGGATCTGTTGGCGGATCTGGTCATACGGGTTCTCAGGCACGTCCTTGCTGATGGCGACAAAATCCAAGACGTCGTCGTTCACTGGGTCTCCTCGGGGATCCGGGCCGGTCATCGCTGGCCGTGGCTTCGGGTGCCCCCCACAGTACCCGCCGGCGCTTTTCCCCCGCTCCGGCGAGCGCCTAGGCTGGCGGCATGAGCCCAGAGAATTCGCTGTTGCATGACCTGGCGGAGGTCACCATCCGCCGCGTGTCCGTTTCGTCGATGGACAACAACGCCTACCTCATCACCCATAAGCAGACCGGCGCGCAGGTGCTGATCGATGCCGCCGCCGACGCACCGGCACTGCGCGGTCTGATCAGTGAGGCCGCCGAGGACGCGGCGGTGACCCCGCACCTTGAGCTGATCGCCACCACCCACCAGCATTGGGACCACGTCCGGGCGCTGCGCGAGCTGGCCGATGAGACCGGCGTGCGGACGGCCTGCGGGGCCGACGACGTGGAAGGGATCCGGGCGGCCACGGGAGTCGAACCCGCTGTGGTCCTGGGCCAGGACGATATCGGGAACTTCGACGGCTTCGATCTGCGGGCCGTGCACCTGCGTGGACACACCCCCGGCTCCATCGCCTACGTGTATGAGGACCCCTCGGGCCCGACGCATATCTTCAGCGGTGACAGCCTCTTCCCCGGAGGCTTGGGGAACACCGATGGCGACCCCTCCCGGTTTGCCTCCCTGCATGAGGACGTCTCTGAGCGTCTCTTCGGGCAGTACCCGGATGACGCATTCGTCCATCCCGGTCACGGGAAGGGCACCACCCTGGGCGCGGAACGCCCGCAACTGGCTGAATGGAAACAGCGCGGCTGGTAGACGGCTGGCTGGCGCCCCCTACTCGTTATGCAGTTCCCGGACCTCTCCGAACGGGACCGTCTCCGACACCAGGGCCTGGACGCCAGATCCGAGGAATCTCACGAGGACCCCGTATTCGCCTTCGGCCACGGATTCCTGCATGACGGGTCGGACGGTATCGAGGAAGGCTGGTTCGGCCCCCTCCAGATAGCTCTGGTAGGCGCGGGGTAGTGGGTTTTCCATGGCCGGTTCCTCCTGTGCGGTGTTCCGTCGCTGCTGACCCCAGCTCTACCACCCCGGACACGGCACGGGAAGGTTTGACTGCGCGGAGGCCTCCCGGTCGGGCCACGGTTCCCGACCATGGAACTGTAGCTGGACGGGACGTCCCACGGCTCCCCATTCCGGGGGTTTCGAAGCCTCGGTGATACTTCAAGTTCCCGAGGGCAGCACCCCAGGGCAGGCGCCGTCCATACGCAGACACTTCCGTGCGGCAACAGATACCCCCGGCGTCGGGCCCCCAGATTCCGCAGCCACTCCTCCCACCATCGGTCACCACGTGGTCCGCTGACTAAAGGCCGCGCCCTTCACCAGCCCCCGTAGAACGGGATCCCTTGAACACTGGTCCTAGCCGGCAGAACGCTCTAAGCTAAGTCAACTTTCGCGCTGTCCACCAAGATTGCCCGGGCGGCTCCGACGACAAGGAGAGTGAGCCGACGTGAAGCCCCGGACCGGAAAAACGTATCAGTTGATCGCGTTGGGAACCATCATCGGAACTGCCATCACCGGCTGCAGTGCCTTATCAGGCGGCGGAGCGGCCCTGACTGCTTCACCCCAAGCCGATGTGCCAAGACCTGCGGCCCCCTCGTCACCAGCGACCTCCTCCGCACCGGAACCGAAAACTCCATCCCCACCACCAAGCTCCCCACCCACTACACCAGCCGCCTCGAGTGAGTCGGTCGCGACGTGGCCCGAGACGGCACAGGACGTCACCAGCGGCCTGGCAAAAATCCAGGTCGTCACCTGTGACGGTGGAGGGACCGGCTCGGGTTTCCTGGTCGCGGATGACTTGCTCGTGACGGCAGCCCATGTCGTACAGGGGGCAACTTCAGTCACGACCCAGATCGACGGCGATCTCTCCGGGGCTCAAGTCATGGGAGTGAACAACAACGCTGATCTCGCCTTGTTGCGCCTGAACAACACCGCCCCGGGCCATGTATTTACCTTGCGGCAGGAGGATCCACCCGTCGGGACCGAGGTGGCGGCGCTGGGTTTCCCCTTTGGCGACGACCTTTCCTTCTCCAAGGGAACGGTCAGCGGGCTGAAACGAGGCGCGCCCGAATCCGAAGTGGACTCCGGCAACTTCGTCCTGACAGACACACCGGTCAACCCCGGGAACAGCGGTGGCCCTCTCATCACCCGGGACGGCTCGGTTGCAGGGGTCATGAGCATGCGTCCGGACCGCCGCAGTGAGAGATCCGTCGCTGGCATGGCCTATGCCGTCTCCGGACCCCGTACGGCACAAGCAGTCGAGGCATGGCAGCAACGGAACGTCCCGGTGCGGCCTGCCGAGTGCGAAGATGCCCTGGCCCGGAGCGTCGAGGTCGAGGTCTCCATCGACTCAGAGCACGATCAGGCCATGAACATTGCCCAGAGCCTGCAGATCCACGGTCAGGGCATCAACGATGGCGCCTACGAGGCGGCATTCGATTTTTTCACTCCTGAAATGCAGGAGGGCATGGGCGGACTGGGCACATGGCAGGCAGGTCTGGCCTCGTCGTACTGGCTCGGATTCAACGTCGTTGATGTCAGCGGACACGGCGACGACCTGGTGGCCCTCGTCCAGCTACAAACGGTGCAGGACACTGAAGACAGCAAGGACGGCCAGCAGGACTGTTCAGACTGGGCGATCGAGTACAAAATGCATTGGGACGGACTCAACTGGCTGATCAACGGTGCACGTAGCCCCTACGGGGATCCGCAGCAGTGCAACGAATCCGGCGGCTAGGCCGGTGCCAAGACCGCGGCCCTATCGGCCTCATGCGGGCCTCCATGCCTACCGCCGGTCCTCCTTGCGCCCGACCATGAAGATGCGCCGGAAGGGGAAGACCGTCAGTTCCCCGCCATCCGGGCCGGTGAAGGGAGGGTAGGCCTCACGGACCAGCGCGGCGTACTCCGCCTCGAACTCCGCGGCGTCGGCATCCTCCAGCACCGAGAGGATCGGGCGTAGTGCCGTACCGCGGACCCAGTCGAGCACCGGGTCGGGACCGTGCAGGATCTGCTCGTACGTGGTCTCCCACACGTCTGCTTCGAAACCATGGTCGAACATCAGGCGCAGGTACGTCTCCGGTTCGGCGACCGCGTCCTTGCGCAGCACCAATCCCTGCAAGCGGTCCGCCCACTGCGCTTCCGCGGCAAGTCCTCGCATCAACGCATGCGAGGGGGCCTCGAAGTTGCCCGGTACCTGGGCCGCGAACCACGCGCCCGGCTTGAGGGCATCGAGCCATCCCGCCATGAGCTCCCCGTGCCCGGGAATCCACTGCATCATCGCATTGCTGATGAGGACGTCGGTTTCCGCTTCGGGAGTCCAGGTTGCGGCGTCGGCTTCGGCGAAGTCCACACGGGGCCGCTGATGATCCGCGGTGGCCTTCCCGATCATTTCGGGTGAGGCATCCAGCCCGGTGATCCGGGCGTCGGGCCACCGATCGGCCAGTGCGGCGGTCAGCGGACCCGGACCGCAACCCAGGTCGACGACCCGCCTCGGGGCGTCTTCGTCGATCCGGGCGATCAGCTCGAAGAAGGGGCGGTCGCGGTGGGTGGCGAATTGGACGTACTTGGCGGGGTTCCATTTCATGGCCCCACCCTATTCCGGCCTCGACGGGTTCGACGCGTGCACACCGACGCCGGGGCCGCTGGACGATAGGCTGGAGGGACCATGAATCTTACCGACCTGCTGCCTGATTCCCCGCCGCGTGGGGCCACCGCCGAATCGACCTATGCCGCTTTCCTGACCTGGGCGGAGGATCGCGGGATTTCCCTGTATCCGGCGCAGGACGAGGCGGTGATGGAACTGGTCGAGGGCAACAACGTCATCCTGGCGACCCCGACCGGCTCCGGGAAATCCCTGGTGGCCGTCGCCGCCCACTTCCATGCGTTGGCCCGCGGGGAACGCAGCTATTACACGGCGCCGATCAAGGCGCTGGTCTCGGAGAAGTTCTTCGCCCTCTGTGAGATCTTCGGAGCCGAGAACGTCGGGATGGTCACCGGGGATTCCTCGGTGAACCAGGACGCTCCGATCATCTGTTGCACCGCGGAGATCCTCGCCAACATCGCCTTGCGCGAAGGGGGCGACGCCGATCTGGGTCCCGTGGTGATGGACGAGTTCCACTTCTACTCCGACCCGCAACGCGGTTGGGCCTGGCAGGTCCCGCTGCTGGAGTTGCCCCAGGCGCAGTTCCTGCTCATGTCCGCGACCCTGGGCGACGTCACCCGCTTCGAGGACGAACTCACCCAGCGCACGGGTCGGCACACCACGACGGTGGCCAACGCCGAGCGCCCCATCCCCCTGCATTACTACTATTCCGAGGAGCCGGTCCAGGAAGCCATGGAGGAACTGCTGTCCACCCAGCAGGCTCCCGTCTATGTGGTGCACTTCAGCCAGCTCGAAGCCATCGAACGCGCCCAGTCCCTGATGAGCATCAACGTGTGCACCCGGGAGGAGAAGGACCGGATCTCCGAACTGATCGCCGGGTTCCGTTTCGCCACGGGCTTCGGCAAGACACTGAACCGCCTGGTCCGTCACGGGATCGGGGTCCACCACGCCGGCATGCTGCCCAAATACCGCCGACTGGTCGAACAGCTGGCCCAGGCCGGCCTGCTCAAGGTCATCTGCGGCACCGACACCCTCGGGGTGGGCATCAATGTCCCCATCCGCACGGTGATGCTGACCGCACTCTCCAAATACGACGGCATCCGCACCCGGCCGCTGAATGCCCGCGAGTTCCACCAGATCGCCGGCCGGGCCGGACGAGCCGGCTACGACACGGCGGGAACCGTCGTCGTCCAGGCCCCGGAATTCGCCATCGAAAACAAGAAGTCGATGACCAAGGCCGTCGCGAAGTTCGGCGATGACTCGAAGAAGCTACGCCAGGTGGTCAAGAAGAAGCCGCCGCAGGGTTTCGTCTCCTGGTCCGAGAAGACCTTCGACAAGATGGTGGCCTCCACCCCCGAGCCCCTGACCTCGTCGTTCAAGGTCACCCACTCGATGTTGCTCAATCTGCTGGAGCGCCCCGGGAACTCCTTTGTCGCGGCCCGCAAGCTGCTGACCGAAAACCATGAGCCGCCGGCTCGACAGAGTGCCCTGCTGCGTCGGGCCCTGGGAATCCTGCGCGAGCTCCTGGCCACCGGGGTGGTCGAACGTCTGGAAGAGCCCGACGAACACGGGAACATGCTGCGCCTGACCGTTGAATTGCAGGAGAACTTCGCGCTGAACCAGCCGCTTTCCCCGTTCGCGATGGCCAGCCTGGAGATCCTGGACCGGGATTCACCCAGCTACGCCCTCGACGTGGTCTCGGTCATCGAAGCAACCCTGGAGAAGCCACGCCAGGTACTGAACGCCCAGGAAAAGAAGGCCCGCGGCGAAGCCGTGGCCGCGATGAAGGCCGAGGGGATGGAATACGAGGCGCGGATGAACGCGCTCGACGAAGTCACCTATGCGCAACCGTTGGCCGAACTGTTGGGCGAGGCCTTCGAGACCTACCGCAGCGGGGCCCCCTGGCTCGGTGATTTCGAGCTCGCCCCCAAATCCGTGGTCCGCGACATGTATGAACGGGCCATGTCGTTCGGGGAGTACATCGCCTTCTATTCGTTGGCGCGCTCGGAGGGCATCCTGCTGCGCTACCTGACCGATGCCTTCAAGGCGTTGCGCCAGACGGTGCCCCGCGATGCCTTGCGTGAGGATCTCGAGGACCTCATCGAGTGGCTGGGCGAACTGGTCCGCCAGACCGACTCCTCGCTGCTGGACGAATGGGAGAAGCTCTCCAGCGGGGAGATGCCCCAGGACCCCTCGGCGCAGATCACCCCGCCGAAGCCCGAACGCCTGACCTCGAACGAGCGGGCGTTCCGGGTGATGGTCCGCAACGAGATGTTCCGTCGTGTCCAGCTCTTCGCCGATGAGCAGGAACAAACCCTGGGCCAGCTCGACGGGCACCACGGCTTCGACGCCGATGCCTGGGCGGACGCCATGGACGACTACTTCGACGAACACGACGACATCGATGACGGGCCGGCCGCCCGCGGCCCCCAACTGTTGATCATCACCCCGTCCCCCACCGAATGGAAGGTCAGGCAGATCTTCAAGGATCCTGCCGGGAACAACGACTGGGGCATTGACGCCGTGATCAATCTGGCGGACTCCGACGAGGCGGGGACCGCCGTGGTGACCGTCACTGGTGTGGGCCGGCTCGACTAGGGCCCGGGCCCCGGCGCCGTCGCCCCGGGGTGGTGTCTCAGGGAAGGAACGCGGCATACAACGGCTGGGATCTGGCCGCGGCGATGCCCAGGACGGGCGCCATGATCCCCAGGAATGCGTAGAGCGAGACCGGTACGCAGAGCAACCATTCGCGCCAGGACCCGGCCACACCCAGGACCGGGACGGCCAGCCTGCCGCTGGGACGCCAGATCTGGCGCAGCAACGGGAGTCTGCGCAGCTTACTTGGCGCGCGTAGTCGAAGCGGCCACAGCAGGTTGCAGCCACCGACGGTCAGCAGGTCCCCCAGGACATGGGTCGCCGTTCCGAGCAGCACGGCCAACACGAACCAGTACTGCTCCTCGGGGGCGAAGAGGGCCACGAAGGCCCCGGCGGGAATGGACACCACCCACGGCAGTTTGCGCATGGCATCCGGGATGAACTTCAACGCCTTCAGGGCAAAGGCGATCAGCAGTACCGCCGACAGTCCCGCCCCGGGAAAGACCGTTCCCCACCGGGGGGAATGGACCTCCCAGAGGCCCAATGCATGGGCGATCAGGGTGAAGAGGGCGATCCCGAGCAGGGAATGGGTGCCGTTGCGGTGTCCCCCGGCCACCCGGCCGATCCCGGCGCACATCAGGTTCGACACCGGCGGCAGCGACTGGGCGATGCTGGCGTGTCGGTGGTCGGCGTCGGGCAGCAGGGCCGCCCCGGCGCAGACCAGCGCCCCGGCGAGCACCCCGGCGTCAGAGACCTCCAGCAGGCCGAAACCCAACGGGATGCGGGCAGGGAGGAAGGAGAGCCACTCCGCCACCGGACCCAAGCCCAGTACCGGCTGGGTGGTGACGGCGATCCAGACCGCTGCACCACTGGCAGCATGGTGGCCTCCCATCATGGGCTTGGCTCTCTTTCATCCGATGGAAGACGGGTTGGTGCTTCGGCCTCCGACCGGCGGCCACGGCGGGTCCCAGCCTAGGGGCCCCCGGTGTCGATTGGACGTCGGGGGCCGGCGCCGGGGCCGGTAGTGTTGATCACATGACCGCCCTGATGCACCGTGTGTCCGCCACCCACGAGTTCCGCGGCCTCCGCGCCACCGAACACTACTTCACCGTCCCGCTCGACCATGGCCGGCCCGATGGTGAGACCATCACCGTCTTCGCCCGGGAGGTCTCCTCCCTGGAGCACGAGGACCCCGGCCAGCTGCCGTGGCTGCTCTATCTGCAAGGCGGGCCGGGAGCTGCCAGCCCCCGGGTCTCCTCGCTGACGGGATGGATGGCCGAGGCAGCGAAGACCTTCAGGATCCTGTTGCTGGACCAGCGCGGGACCGGGCTGAGCACCCCCGCCAACCGGCAATCATTGCCACTGCGGGGTGATGCCGCGGCGCAGGCCTCCTATCTGACGCACTTCCGTGCCGATTCGATCGTGCGTGATGCCGAGGCCATCCGTGCCGAACTGGGCATCGATTCGTGGAGCACCTTCGGGCAGAGCTTCGGGGGATTCTGTACCCTGACCTACCTGTCGCTGGCCCCCGGATCGCTGGACCGTTGTCTGGTCACCGGGGGCCTGGGGCCGGTCGACGGCGACCCCGAGGAGGTCTACCGGGCCACGTATGCGCGCATGGCCGCGCGCAACACCGAGTACTTCGCCCGGTATCCCGAGGACCGCCTGGTCCTGAACCGGATCATGCGCCACGTCGAGCAGGAACATGAGCAACTCCCCGACGGACGGGGCGTCACGGGTGGCCTCGTCCAGATCCTGGGCCAGTTCCTGGGCGGAAACACCCGGATGGACCAGCTCCACTTCGTCTTCGAATCGGCGTTCATCCCCACCCCCGACGGCCCCCGGCTGTCGGATGCCTTCACGGGGGTGCTGTTCCAGCAGGCCAGCCGGGGCCCGAATCCGCTCTACGCCCTACTGCACGAATCGATCTACGCGCACGGGCGGGCCACCCGCTGGGCCGCCGAACGCGTCGCCGCCGAGTTCCCCGAGTTCGATCCGGCCTCCGCCGAGCCCCTGCTTACCGGGGAGATGGTCTACAGCTGGTACTTCCGGGAGGATCCCCTCCTCCGACCGTTGGAGGACGTGGCCCGGATCCTCGCGGATCATGAGCAGTGGCCGGCCCTGTACGACGCCGAACAGCTCGCCGCCACCACGGTGCCTGTGGCGGCCGCCGTGTACTCCGATGACGTGTACGTGGACCGGGACATCAGCCGCGCCACGGCAGAAAAGGTCCGTGGCCTACGCGTCTGGGAGACCGCCGACTTCCACCATGACGGAATCGCCGACGACGGGGCGGGCATCTTCGCCCGGCTGCTGGGCATGACGTCCCCTTCCGACGCGGAATCGGCGGAGCCGGCCATCAGTCGGCCTGACTGAGGGTTCCCGGCGGCTCAGCCGGCGACGGCGTCGTCGTACCCGACCTCGAGGATCGTCCTACGGTGCCGACGCAGTTCGGCGACTCCCCCGAGCCCGACCAGCACCACCAGCACCAGGCAGGCCACGTTCAGCCCGCTGAAGCCCCAGAAGGCGAGCACCAGGCCCGAGCCGGCGGCGCCGATGGCCCCGGCGGCCCCCATGAGGGCGTCGGACAGTCCCTGGACGGGGACCCGGTGGCCGAGCTCAACGCTTTCGGAGACGAACGCGGAGCCGGCCACCGTCGCCAACGACCAGCCCACCCCCAAAAAGACCAGCCCCACGGTGACGGCCAGCTGACTTGCCGCCCCCACCGCGCAGCAGACCAGCGAGGAGGCCAACACCGCCTGTGCGGCCAGCATCGTCTGCCGGCGCCCCCATCGATCGGCCAGGATCCCGATGAACGGCGAGAGGGCATACATTCCGGCGATATGCAGTGAAATCGTGAACCCGATGAGCACCAGGACATCCAGGCTCGCATGGTGCCCTGCCATGGCTCCCCCGCTCGCCCCCGCGGCGATGGCGTCCAGGTCCTTGAAGTGCACCGGGGTCATGGACATCACGGCGACCATCACCAGATGGGAGATCACGATGGTGATGACCCCGAGCCGGGCCGCCGGATTATGCCGCAGCACCGACAGGCCGCCGCCCAGCGAGAGCCGTACCGGTGCCGGGGTGCCCGGTTCCCGGGAGCTGCCCAGCGGATCGGGCCGCAGCCCGATATTGAGGATCAGGACGGCGATCAGCATTCCTGCCATGGAGAAGATGAAGGGTCCGCTTTCATCGGGCAGGCCCAGGGACCTGCCCATGGCGGCCCCGGGGCCAATCAGGTTCGGTCCGGTGACGGCGCCGATGGTGATGGCCCAGACCACCAGCCCGAGGTCCCGACCCCGGGTGGCCGGTTCGGCGAGGTCGGTCGCGGCGAAGCGGGCCTGCAGGTTGGCGGCATTTCCGACCCCCAACAGCGCGGCCGAAACCAGGAGCAGCGGGAAACTCTCAAGGATCGGGGTCAGGAGCATTCCCAGGGCACCCAGCGCGGCGACGAGCATGCCGGCGGAGAGCGCCACCCGTCGTCCGCGCCGGATGGCCAATCCGGCCAGCGGAAGGGCGGTCAGGGCGCCGGCGACGGAGATCGCCATCGTGGTGGCGCCGGCGTAGGCATTGCTCCCGGTCAGATCCACTGCCATGAGCGATCCCAGGGCCAACCCCGAACCGTTTCCGAGGCCGCTGAAGAGCTGGCCGAGGGACAGCGAGAGGACCACCCGGCGTTGGTGGTTTCCGGGGATTGACTGCACCGGAACGGCGCCCTGGTTCTCGCTCACCGCTGTAGCCTACCAACGCCGGGGTGCCGCGGCGGCCCCGGGACGGGGGCTAGATGTCGTCCTCGTCGTGTTTGTCGGCATTGCTCCTGGCCTGCGCCTCGGCAGCCGCGCGCTTGCCTGCCGGACTGAGCAGGCTGGCGACGGTGGCGATCACGAGGGTGGCGACGATGACGATCAGAGACAGACCGGTGCTGATGTCCGGGATCCAGTCGATGCCCTGGCCCCCGTTGATGAACGGCAGCTCGTTCTCGTGCATGGCATGGAAGATGAGCTTGACCCCGATGAACGCCAGGATGATCGACAGGGCGTGTTTGAGGAAGATCAGTCGTTCCATCAACCCGCCGAGCAGGAAGTAGAGCTGGCGCAATCCCATCAGGGCGAAGATATTGGCCGTGAAGACGATGAAGGGGCTCTGGGTCAGGCCGAAGATGGCGGGGATCGAGTCGACGGCGAAGAGCAGGTCGGTCATGCCGATCGTGACGAAGACCAGCACCATCGGGGTGAACATGCGTTTTCCACCCACGGTGGTGCGCAGTTTGTTTCCGTCATACTTCTTGGCGACGGGGAGCTTGGCGGTCACCTTGGCGACCAGGCTGCTTTCGCCTTCACCTTCGTCGTCGTCGCTGTCGGTGGCCTGCTTCCAGGCGGTCCAGAGCAGGAAGGCGCCGAAGATGTAGAAGATCCAGGTCAGGTGCTCGATCAATGTCGCCCCGACCAGGATGAACCCGCCGCGCAGGATCAGCGCGATGATGATGCCGAACATCAGCACTTCCTGCTGGTACTTCCGCGGGACGGCGAAGCGGGCCATGATGATGATGAAGACGAAGAGGTTGTCCACGCTCAGGCTGTATTCGGTGATCCAGCCGGCGACGAACTCCTGGCCGTAGTCGGGGCCCGCCTGCCAGAAGAGCACCCCGGCGAAGACGAGCGCGAGGGTGACGTAGAAACCGACCCACAGGCCGGCTTCCTTCATCGAAGGCTCATGGGGACGCTTGACCACATAGAGCAGGTCGAACAGCAGGATCAGGCCCAGGGCGGCCAGGGAAATGACTTCGAATTGGGTGGTCAGATGGTCCGACACGGTAACCTCTCGGGGCGCAGGAAGCGCCGGCAGGGGACAGGGGGCATTGCCGCAAGTCTCTCCGCCGCCCGGGATCGGGATCGGCCACTGTGCCCGGCCCGGCGGCATTGCCGGGCGTGTTGACGTCCACAGTGTTCGGGATACTCCCCTACGCCGGGCACAAGCCTACCCCACTGCGCTTGGGGCCTGTCGCGGATCAGGCGTGGCCGGCCTGCTGCATCTGACGCAGTTCCTTCTTCAGGTCCCCGACCTCGTCGCGGAGTCGCGCCGCCAATTCGAACTTCAGTTCCGCGGCGGCCCCGTGCATCTGCTCGGTCAGATCGGTGATCAGCCCCACCAGGTCCTCGGCCGGCGCCGCCGCCAACCCGTCCTGTCGGACCTGGGATTCGGCCTTGTCGGTGGTGGATTTGGAGCGGCGGGCCCCCTTGGCCAACCGCTGATTATTCAGCAGCTCCTGGGTATCGGCATCCTCGCGGGCCAATTGGTCGGTGATGTCCGCGATCTTCTTGCGCAACGGCATCGGGTCGACACCGCGCTCCTGGTTGTAGGCGTCCTGGATCTCGCGGCGCCGGTTGGTTTCGGAGATCGCGTGGGACATGGAGTCGGTGATCCGGTCGGCATACATGTGCACCTGGCCGGAGACGTTGCGTGCGGCACGGCCGATGGTCTGGATCAGCGAGGTCCCCGAACGCAGGAAACCTTCCTTATCCGCGTCGAGGATCGCCACGAGGGAGACCTCCGGCAGGTCCAGCCCCTCACGCAACAGGTTGATGCCGACCAGCACGTCGAAGACCCCCATCCGCAGTTCACGCAGCAATTCGACCCGGCGCAGGGTATCGACGTCGGAGTGCAGGTACTCCACCTTGACGCCGTGTTCGCTGAGGTAGCCGGTGAGGTCCTCGGCCATCCGCTTGGTCAGCGTGGTCACCAGGATTCGCTCGTTGTTCGCGGTCCGGGTCCGGATCTCCTCGAGGAGGTCATCGATCTGGCCCTTGGTGGGTTTGACGATGATCTCCGGGTCCAGCAGTCCGGTGGGTCGGATGATCTGCTGGACGAATCCGTCGGATTTGCCGAGTTCGTATTTGCCCGGGGTCGCCGAGAGATAGAGGGTCTGTCCGATCCGCTCCAGGAATTCATCCCATTTCAGCGGACGGTTGTCCATGGCCGAGGGCAGCCGGAAACCGTGCTCCACCAGGGTGCGCTTCCGCGACATGTCCCCCTCGTACATGGCGCCGATCTGCGGGATCGTCACGTGTGATTCGTCGACGACCAGAAGGAAGTCGTCGGGGAAGTAGTCCAGCAGGCAGTGCGGGGCGGTGCCGGGGCCACGACCGTCGATATGCCGCGAATAGTTCTCGATGCCGTTGCAGAACCCCATCTGCTGCATCATTTCCAGATCGTAGGTGGTGCGCATGCGCAGGCGTTGGGCCTCCACCAGCTTGTTCTGCCCCTCGAGTTCCTCCAGCCGCACCTGCAGCTCGTCCTCGATGTCCTTGATGGCCCGGTTCATCCGTTCCGGCCCGGCGACATAGTGGCTGGCGGGGAAGATGTACATCTCCTCCTCCTCGCGGATCACGTCACCGGTGAGGGGGTGCAAGGTGTGGATCTGCTCGATCTCGTCACCGAAGAACTCGATGCGCAGCGCCTGCTCCTCGTACATCGGGATGATCTCCACGGTGTCCCCGCGCACCCTGAAGGTCCCGCGGTGGAAATCCATGTCATTGCGGGCGTACTGCATCGACACGAATTTGCGCAGCAGTTCGTCCCGGTTCATTTCCATGCCCTTGCGCAGGGTGACCATGCCGGCGACGTATTCCTCCGGCGTCCCCAGACCGTAGATGCAGGAGACGGTGGCGACCACGACCACGTCCCGGCGGGTCAGCAGCGTGTTGGTGGCCGAGTGGCGCAGCCGTTCGACCTCCTCGTTGATGGAGGAGTCC
Organism: Micrococcaceae bacterium; assembly: GCA_030452125.1. GTDB lineage: Bacteria > Actinomycetota > Actinomycetes > Actinomycetales > Micrococcaceae > Arthrobacter_H. Next base: position 22,527 of record JAKDMV010000003.1, on the reverse strand, counting down.
TTTTCGATGAACGTATCGGTCTGCGGGACGTAGGCCTCGGGCTGGTAGTAGTCGTAGTAGGAGACGAAGTATTCGACGGCGTTGTTCGGCAGCAGTTCCCGGAACTCGTTGACCAGCTGGGCCGCCAGGGTCTTGTTCTGGACCAGGATCAGGGTCGGACGCTGGACCTGCTCCACCAGCCAGGCAGTCGTGGCGCTCTTGCCGGTACCCGTGGCCCCCAGCAGGACGACGTCCTTCTCCCCGCCGTTGATCCGTTCGGCAAGCTCGGCGATGGCCTGCGGCTGGTCTCCTGCCGGTTCGAAATCGCTGATGACCTCGAACGGGGCGACGACGCGGTTGATCTCCTGGGCAAGACTCATGGGTCCAAGGCTACGCTCTGCGTCGAGGGCTGTGCACGGCTACGGCTCAGGGCTTAAACCCGCAGGGCACGGACCGGGATGGACCCGCAGTCGCACCGGGCTTCAGGCCGGTGGGCGCTGGCGTTTGCCCGACCGTCCAGGAGGGTCCAATAAGCCGTCGTGTTCGAACCTGCCGAGGATGGCAACGAACATCTGCTGCGCGAAGACCACGCATCCCCCCAGGGCCAGCACGATCCCCGCCAACGTCATCCAGGCCGGCACCAGCACCTGCCAGCTCCACGGCGCCGACCCGGTCGTGAATTCAACGCGGCCACCGGCCACGAGCCACAGCACGATCGCCGCCACCCAGAGCACCCCGGTGGCCATGAACAGCCACGTCACCCATTTCATCCCGTACCCGAACCGGTAGGTCGCGGCCGGACCCTTGCGCCTCATCCCGGATCCCCGTCGCGTGGGCCCGGGCGTCCGGCCAGCCGCTGCAAAGTCCCGGTCCAGAGGTCATCCACCGCCGACTGCAGCTCCTGCAGGGTCCCGGAATTCTCCAACACCACATCACTGACGGCGGCCCGCTGTTCATCGGTGGCCTGGGCAGCCATCCGGGCCACGGCGTCGTCCTCGCCCATCCCCCGGTCCTGGACCATCCGGCGGACCCGTTCGGCACGGGGTGCTTGGACGGTGACGACGACGTCGAAGGAGGCGGCCTGCCCGGTCTCGACCAGCAGTGGGATGTCCTGGACCACGACCACGGGCCGGTCCGCCGTTTCCCGGTCGGCGGCTTCACCACGGATCCGGGCTGCTTCGGCGCGGACCCGTGGATGGACGATCCCGTTCAGTGTCTCGCGGGCCTGCGGATCGGCGAACACGATGCCGCCCAGCCGGGCACGGTCCAGTTCACCATCGGCGTCGACCAGGTCCGGGCCGAAAGCCTCCACGACCGCGGCCAGCCCCTCGGTGCCGGGTTCGAGCACCCGGCGGGCAATGGCATCGGCATCGATCAGCACCGCACCACGTTCGGCCAGGCGCGTGGCCACCGCGGATTTTCCCGAGGCGATCCCGCCCGTCAGTCCAACATCAAGCATGGCTCCAGCTTATGGCACCGCGTCCACAGGCGGGTCCGGAAACAGGTCACGCGAGCAGTTTGCGCAGGCCCACCGCATAGGCGGTCTTCGCGACCAGCGCGGCAGCCGGTCTGAGCGGGCGGGGAAGCCAGGAAGGTCGCAGGCTTTGGCGCCACACGACCTCCACGTCGGAGCCCTGCTGTTCGACAGTGGCCTCGACCTCACCGGCCACGGGTCCGAATTTCGACACGGCCAACCTGCCGCGACGATTCCCCGTGGGTGCCTCGGCGCGGCGCACCAGCATCCGGTCCGACAGGGCGAAAGGGCCCAGCCGGGTCAGCCCGACGAATGCCAGGCCCTCACTCATCCGGGCACCCCGCGGGGTCACGTTAGTGAACGGGATGGCAGCACTGTGGGTGTCCAGATCCGTGAGTCTTGCCCACAGGGTGGCAGCATCACCGGGACGCCGCAGCCGCACTTCAAAGGTACCGGGGGTCTTCGACGCAGCAGGGCTGCCTGGCCCTCCACTGCCGAGTGTTGCGGCAGCCGCCGCCCCGCTGGCCAGCGCACCCTGGATGGAAGCCTCGCTCTGATCACCGGCTAGCACGACGCCGTCCAACGCACTGGTCGGTGGGGCATGCCCCGGGGAAATGACGGGCAGGGCGTCCCTGATGTCATGGCGAACGAGCAGCTGCCAGTCGGGGGTCTGGACACCGAGGATGGCTGCGGCCTGATTCAGCGCCGATTCGTCGTCCAGACCATGTGCTCCCACAGCGGTCGCCTGAACCAGGTGCCGACCCGCCGGAGCGTAGGAAGGACAGACATTGGAGACGACCGACGTGTGGGCGAGCCGGACACCGGCGCGCGGATCAAGATGCAGGAACGGCAGTCGGCTGGGCTGGTGTTCGGTCGAAAACCACCACGTCGTCAGGGAGTGCATCGGCGGGGCCGTCTCGCCCAGCAGACGAGCGCTCGCCGTCGGACCGGCAGCGACCACGACCCGGTCGGCGGTGAAGCGTTCTCCCGCACCACAGCTGACGGTCCAGCGACCTGTCTGGCGGGTCAGGCTCTCCGCCACGTGCCCATACCGGATACGCCCCGCCAGTGGCGTGGCCAGCTGATGCGCGATCGCCGCCATTCCCTGCCCCGGCAAGGCGGGGGTTCCCACCGCGAAGTATCCGGCGAGCCGACGGGCGAAGCGGGCGGAAACCTCAAGATCAGGATCCCCGAGGACTCCTGCGAAGAACAGGCCCATGATCCCTCGCAACGGTGTCGAGAATGCCGCTCCGTCCAGGGATTCGTGGAGCGATAGCGAGTCATCGCCGGCCTTTCGTACCCACCGCAGGGCAGCCGGCAGATCCCTGGGCGCCAGCAAACCGCTGACCAGCCCTCGGAGCCGGGAGGGATGGCGGAGCGGATCAGCGAGGACGCGGAGCCCCTCGTCGCCGCGCACTGCGACTCCGCGTCCCCAGGCCTGCAGACCAAGAGCCTGCAGATCCAACGCGCGACGCGCCTCGGGGTAGCGCGGGTTCAGGAGTTGGAATCCGCGGTCGCACCGGAAACCATCAATGACCTCGGTATCGACCCGTCCACCGACCCGACTGGTGGCCTCCAGCACCGTGACCTCATGTCCTTGGGCGGCTGCCAGTCCGGCGGCGTGCAGGCCCGCCAGGCCCGCGCCAATGACCACTACGTCCACGACTTCCCCGTTTCCTCCGAGCTGTCCGGAGTCAGGACGACACAGTCGCCATCCCTCCAGGCCCACGCCCCATGATGCGCGGGCCGGACGGACCACCCGGTGGTGGAGAGTCTACGGGCGATGTGACCATCCGGTAGTCCGACGGGCCGTGCTCCGCAGCCCTGGTCCCGTGAACTCGCATTAGACTGGACCGATGGGCGAAACGGGGAGTGCGGTGGTTCAATACACCACGGTGGCCGGCGATCACCAGCATGAGCTCGAGGTGAAACGGTCCCGGTTCATCACCTACCTGCGACGCACCACCACCGAAGCCGAAGCCCGGGATTTCATCGCCGAACTGCGCCGCAGGCATTTCGATGCGCGCCACCACTGCTCGGCGTTCCTGCTGGGCCCCGACCGGATGGTACAACGCAGTAGTGACGACGGCGAGCCCTCGGGGACCGCTGGTCTGCCGATGCTCGAGGCCCTGGCCAAACGCGAAATGCCTTCCGGACAATGCGATGTCAGTGACATCACCGCCGTCGTCGTCCGGTATTTCGGCGGTGTGCTCCTGGGCGCGGGGGGTCTGGTGCGCGCCTACTCCCAGTCCGTCTCCGGAGCCATGGACAGCGCCGATCTTCTCGTGAGAAAACGCCTGGCAGTATTTGCCATCGACGCGCCCCATGCCGAGTCCGGACGGTGGGACAACGAATTGCGTCAGGACGGCACCACGATTCTAGGTACCGACTACGGACCCTCGTCGGCCACGTTGCGGGTGGCTGTCCCCGACGGACCCACTGCGGCGACGGACTTCGCGGAACGGCTGGCCACCCTGACGGCGGGAGCCGGAACAGCCGTAGCGCAGGGTACCGAATGGACGGATATTGCCGTGGCGGGACACCGATGAACACCCCGATTCCCGAAGGTCTCCGGCGCTGGCCCGATGTGGAGTCCCCCGAACTGCAGGCGTACGACGGCGCCGATCTCCTCCTGCTCGATACCGCGGCCGGGTACGGGCTCGGCACCTCGGAGGGGACGACGACGGTGGTCAACGACCACTATGGGGCCCTGGCCCTGGGCTCCGTGGCCGCCGGGGCCCGCGGGGTGCGGGTCCACCAGGACGCGCTATCGGGTGAACAAGCCATCGAAGCCAATGCCGAGAGGACCGGGGTCGGCTCCCCCGGCCAGGGGGAATCCAGCCTCACTCTGATGCCGTTGGGCGCCGGACTCTTCGCCGGGGCCCGGCTGGTCATCCTGCAACTGCCCCGGTCCTTGGCGGCGCTGGAGGAGATCGCGGCCTGGGCGGCAGCGCACGCGGACCCCGACGTGGCTCTCTTGGCCGGGGGGCGGACCAAACACATGTCCCGGGCGATGAACGACGTCCTCGAACGCCATTTCAGCCACGTCAGCGCCGGCCTGGGGGCCCGGAAATCACGCGTGCTGACCGCCAGGGCGCCCCGCCAGGACGGTGATCGACCCGTGCCACGTTTCCCGCTGGCTTCCGCCCACGACGTCGGGCTTGCCCAGCCGCTTGAACTGCGGGCCTTCGGCGCCACCTTCGGGGGCGCAAAACTTGATCCGGGCACGCGTTTCCTGCTGCCGCATCTGGCCGAAGCCCGGGACGCGGAGGAAGCGGTCGATCTGGGCTGCGGCAACGGCACCATTGCCGCCTACCTGGCCCTCACCCGCCCGGGACAAAGAGTGCTCGCCTGCGACCAGTCGGCCGCCGCAGTCGCCTCCACCCACGCCACCGCCGAAGCCAACGATGTGGCCCATCAGATCCTGGCGGTCAGAGATGATGCCCTGTCGGGTCTGGCCGATGGCTCGCGGGAGCTGGTCGTACTGAATCCGCCCTTCCATGTCGGCAACGCCATCCATGCGGGCATCGCCCTGAAGCTGATCGCCGCTGCCGGCCGCGTCCTGGCCCCCGGCGGGGAATTATGGTGCGTCTGGAACACCCCGTTGGGCTATCGTCAGCACCTGGCCAGGCTGGTGGGCCCCACCCGTCAGGTGGCCCGCAACCCGAAGTTCACGGTCACCGTCTCCAACCGGAGCTAGGCTGCCGCCTATTAAAAAAGGCGGGGCCCGCACACCATGGTGTGCGGGCCCCGCCCTGGCTGGTTCAGCCCGGTGGCTGAAGCCTAGGCTCCGGTGAGCTTCTCGCGCAGTGCGGCGAGGGCCTCATCGGAAGCCAGCGTGCCGGCGTCCTCCGCCGGGGCCTCCGAGGAGTAGCTGGTGGAAGCGGACTCGCCCGCTCCACCGCCGCCGGCCTCGGGTGCCGTGGTGTCCTGGACCAGGTGTGCGGCCACCTGCTCCTTGTGGGCTTCCCAACGGGCCTGGGCGTCGGCGTACTGCTGCTCCCAGACGGCGCGCTGCGTCTCGTAGCCTTCGAGCCACTCGTTGGTCTCCGAGTCGAAGCCCTCCGGGTACTTGTAGTTGCCCTCTTCGTCGTACTCGGCGGCCATGCCGTACAGCGCCGGGTCGAACTCGGTGCCTTCGGGGTCGACCCCTTCGTTGGCCTGCTTCAGCGACAGCGAGATACGGCGGCGTTCCAGGTCGATGTCGATGACCTTGACGAAGAGCTCGTCACCCACGGAGACGACCTGCTCGGCCAGCTCGACGTGGCGCACGGCCAGCTCCGAGATGTGCACGAGGCCCTCGATGCCGTCTTCGACGCGAACGAATGCACCGAAGGGAACCAGCTTGGTGACCTTGCCGGGGACGACCTGGCCCAAGGCGTGGGTGCGGGCGAAGGTCTGCCACGGATCTTCCTGGGTCGCCTTCAGCGACAGGGAGACGCGCTCGCGGTCCAGATCGACCTCGAGGACCTCGACGGTGACTTCCTGGCCCACCTCGACAACCTCGTTCGGGTGGTCGATGTGCTTCCAGGACAGCTCGGAGACGTGCACCAGGCCGTCGACGCCACCCAGGTCCACGAAGGCACCGAAGTTGACGATGGAGGACACGACGCCCGGACGGACCTGGCCCTTTTCGAGCTTGTTGAGGAACGTGGAGCGGACCTCGGACTGGGTCTGTTCGAGCCAGGCACGGCGGGACAGGACCACGTTGTTGCGGTTCTTGTCCAGCTCGATGATCTTGGCTTCGATCTCCTGGCCGATGTACGGAGCCAGATCGCGCACACGGCGCATTTCGACCAGCGATGCCGGCAGGAAGCCGCGCAGGCCGATGTCCAGGATGAGCCCACCCTTGACCACCTCGATGACGGTGCCGGTGACGACGCCGTCCTCTTCCTTGATCTTTTCGATGTCGCCCCAAGCACGCTCGTACTGTGCGCGCTTCTTGGAGAGGATCAGGCGGCCTTCCTTGTCCTCCTTGGTGAGGACGAGGGCCTCGACGTTGTCGCCGACGGCGACGACGTCGCCCGGATCAACATCGTGCTTGATGGAAAGCTCGCGGGACGGAATGACACCCTCGGTCTTGTAACCGATGTCGAGCAGGACTTCGTCGCGGTCGACCTTGACGACGGTGCCTTCGACGAGGTCGCCATCGTTGAAGTACTTGATGGTGGCGTCGACAGCTGCGAGGAAGTCTTCAGCGGTACCGATGTCGTTGATCGCGACCTGCGGGGTACCGGTCTTCTCGTTGGAGGTGATGGTCATGTAGTAGGGGCTCCGATGTGGATAGAAACGTCAGTCGGAAGGCCGGAAGTCCCGGCATATTCCGAAGATGGAACTGAAATTGTTGCGAGACAGGGCATGAAACACCCCGGCAGTCGCCTTATTAGTTTAGTCCCCGGCCCACGAGCGGTCAAAACGTCGGGCGCGTCGCCATGGCGCCGATCGCACCGTGGCTTCGCGGCCGGATCCAGGCCCGGAAACCGGGTCTAGAAACCGTTGATCGCGTAGGGGGCCCGCCCCAGGTCCAGCAACCGGGCTGCGCGATCCACCGCGTCCTCGTTCCTGGCCAGCACCCGCCCGGCAGCTGCCAATGTCCGGACGCCGGTTCCGCCCAGGTACAGCGAGCCCAGCAAGCCGATATCCAGTTCCAGATCCGACGGCTCATCGGGGTCGGTTTCGACCCGGACGGATCCGATTCCCCCCTCCACGACCAGCTGGTAGCTTCCCGTCGTATATCCCTGCGGGTCGGTGATCCGCAGCCGCAGGGCCCCGTCCGCCGCGTATTCCCGGGCGGCCAGTGCCGCGGGGACATCCAGGATGCGCAGCCACAACAGGTCCTCGGTCTCCGTGACGGCGACCTTGCGCGGATCGTCCAGGGACCACGGCAACGGGTCATCCGGGGCTGCAGAGTCATAGACGACCCGCTCGATGAGGTCATGGGCCCCAAGGTAGCGCCAGAGTTCACGCCGGGCGGCCGCGGTCGTCGCCACCAGATCGCGGACCTCCATGGTCAGCGGCGTGGTCTCCCAACCGGCGAAGGCATACGTCAGGAAACCCCGGGCGACCCCCTCGGCATCCAGATACACCGCGGCCCGCAGGGCAGGATCATCCTTGGCCTCCTCGGGGGCCAGCCGGGCGGTGGCGCGCAGGGTGTAGGCCTCCTGGCGTCCGATCGACCCGCGGTGTGTGGCGTGGAACTCCTCGAACAGGGAGGGGGCCAGCTCGAGCAGGGAGGAAGGATCCACGGTGAGGACCGTGCCTTCGGGCGGAGCCACCACGTTCAACCCGCCCTTCACGTCGACCTTGACCGTGTCCAGGGTGGTGGCCGGCCCGAAACCGAACCGGCCGTAAATGGTGCCCTCCGTCGCGGTCAGTGCCGCCATGGGCAGACCCGCAGCACGGGCGCGGTCCAGCGAATCGGTCATCATCGTCCGCAGGATGCCCCTGCGGCGATGGCTGGGCCGGACGGTGACCACGGTGATGAGGTGGCTGTCGATCATCCGCCCCGCGCCGGTGTTCAGCGTCTTGGTGAATTCGGCGAAGGTGGCCACCGGGATGGCCGGGTCCAGCGACGGCGCCGGGGCATCGTCGTCGTACACCCCCAACAGCCGACGCCCATCGACCCGGTAGGTGGCGGCGATGCGTGCCGCCTCGGCGGTGGTGTAGGGCTGGGCGTGGAAGCCGGTACGGACCGCGCGGAACCAGTTGGCGGTACGCGTGTCAGGGGCCGGCTCGACTTCGCCGGCGGCGGGGAGGATCCCCGCGTCGAAGATCTCATGGCGCAAGCCGTTGGTATGGGGGGTCGAATCATTCATCAGTGTGCTGCCTCCTGCCAGCTGTGCCCGGTGCCGATCTGGACATCGAGTGGGACCGAGAGCTCGGCCGCGGAGCCCATGTGGTCCTGGACCAGGGCGGTGACTGCCTCGAGTTCGCCGGGGGCGATTTCCAGGACGAGTTCGTCATGGACCTGCAGGAGCATGCGTGAACCCAGCTTCTGTTCGCGCAGCCCGCCGTCGACCCCGAGCATGGCGCGTTTGATGATATCCGCCGCCGACCCCTGGATGGGCGCGTTCAACGCAGCGCGTTCGGCCATGTCCCGCAGCTGGCGGTTGTCGCTGGCCAGATCCGGCAGGTAGCGGCGGCGTCCCTCGATGGTGGAGGTGTAGCCGTCCCGGCGGGCCTGGTCGACGACCGAGCGCAGGTAGTCGCGGACGGATCCGAAGCGGGTGAAGTAGTCCTTCATCAGCCCACGGGCCTCGTCCACGGGGACGTTGAGCTGTTTGGACAGGCCGAAGGAGCTGAGCCCGTAGGCCAGACCATAGGACATGGCCTTGACCTTGGCGCGCATTTCCCCGCTGACCTCCGCCGGTTCGACACCGAAGACATGTGAACCGACGAACCGGTGCAGGTCCTCCCCGTCCTTGAACGCCTGGATCAGTGCCTCGTCTCCGGAGAGGTGGGCCATGATGCGCATTTCGATCTGTGAATAGTCGGCGGTCAGCAGGGTCTCGTACCCGTCGCCGACCACGAAGACCTCACGGATGCGCCGTCCGGCCTCGCTGCGTACCGGGATGTTCTGCAGGTTCGGGTTCAGCGAAGACAGCCGCCCGGTGGCCGCAACGGTTTGGGCGTACGTCGTGTGGATCCGTCCGTCCTCGGCGAGGGACTTCTTCAGCCCCTCGACCGTCTGCCGCAGTTTGGTGGCATCGCGGTAGGCCATCAGCGAGGCCAGGAACGGGTGCCGGGTCTTGGCCAGCAGGTCGGCCAGTGAATCGGCGTCGGTGGTGTATCCGGTTTTGATCTTCTTGGTCTTGGGCAGTTCGAGTTCCTCGAACAGCACGACCTGCAGCTGTTTGGGCGACGAGAGGTTCACTTCATGACCGATCGCCGCATAGGCCTCGGCCGTTGCCGCATCGATGGTGGTGGTGAAATCGGCCAGCAGGTCATCGAGCTGTCGGGCGTCGATGGCGATTCCGGTGCGTTCCATCTCGGCCAGCACCACCGACAACGGCAATTCCATCTCCGCCAGCAATCCGGTCGCTCCACGTTCGAGGACCTGCCCGGCCAGGTACAGGCTCAGTTCCCGCACTATGTAGGCGGCCCGCACGGCCGCAGCGGCCTGGCCCGACCCCTCGAGTTCCAGTGCCAGCTGTCCTTCCTGCGCCTGTTCCTCGGCCTTGAGGGTCAGTCGCAGATGGTGCTGGGCGATATCTGCCAGTTCGTGGCTGCGCCGATCCGGCTGGATGAGATAGGCGGAGATCATCGTGTCGTCCACGACCCCGCGCAGTTCGATCCCGCGATCGGCCAGCAGTTTGTAGCCGGTCTTGAAGTCATGCAGGGCCAGTGGGTAGTGACCGCTGGCCAGGATGGTGCCCAGGGCCCCGTCGGCTGCCTCGTCGAGTTCCTCCAACCCGATGTAGGCGGTCGCCGCGTCGGCGGCCAGCGCGATACCCACCGCATCGTCCCCGCCGCCGGCGGAGCGCACCGTATCCAGCTGCAGGGCGATCAGGTGTCCCCCGTGGGCGCGGAACCACCCGGTCAATGCCTCGGCGTCGTCCAGCTCGGTCGGGGCCGGGACCTGCATCTCCGGCTCCGGTTCGGACTCGTCGGCTCCGAAGAGGTCGAACAGGCGCTTGCGCAGCGTGTTGAACTGCAGTGCGTCGAAGAGTTCCTCGATGGCGTCCTGGTTCGGGTGTTCCAGTTCCAGGGCCCCGAGCTCGACCGGCAGATCCAGGTCGGTGAGCAACCGGTTCAACCGCCGGTTGCGGCGGACGTCGTCCAGATGCGCCCGGAGGGATTCGCCGACCTTGCCCTTGATGGAATCGACCTGGTCCAAGATGGCTTCGAGTCCGCCGTATAGGTTGATCCACTTCGCGGCGGTCTTGGGTCCGACCCCGGGTACCCCGGGCAGGTTGTCCGCGGATTCCCCGACCAGTGCCGCCAGGTCCGGGTATTGCCCCGGCTGGACGAAGTACTTCGCTTCCACGGCCGCGGCGTCCATCGGCGGGATGTCGGAGATGCCCTTCTTCGGGTACAGGACAGTGGTCTTTTCGGTGATGAGCTGGAAGGCGTCCCGGTCCCCCGAGACCACCAGCACGTCCCAGCCTTCATCTTCGCCGACCCGGGCGAGGGTGGCGATGATGTCGTCGGCCTCGAAGCCGTCCATGGTGATCGAGGGGATGTTCATCGCCTCCATGACCTTCTGGATCAGATCGATCTGGCCGTGGAACTCCTCCGGGGTCTTGCTCCGGCCTGCCTTGTACTCGCTGTACTCCTCGGAACGGAAGGTGGGGGTGTCCAGATCGAAGGCCACCGCCACGTGGGTGGGTTTGCGCTGTTCGATCATTTTGATGAGCATCGAGACAAAACCGTAGACCGCGTTGGTGTGCTGTCCGGTGTCGGTGGCGAAGTTTTCCGCGGGCAGCGCGTAGAAGGCACGAAAGGCCATCGAGTGGCCGTCGATGACGAGCAGACGGGAAAGGTCATTGGCAGCGGTTTTGGTTGATTGACTCACAGGTGCCAGCCTAGTTCCCATGACGGACAAAGACACACGCGGCCCGGCCGCCAACGCAGGGCATGACGCCGGATCGAACCCCTTCGAGGAGCAGCTCGCACGGCATCAGGTGCCGGAACGGATGTGGCCGATGCTCAGCGGGCACGGGGTCGGGCCCCTGGTGGAGAAGCTGGGCATCATGTTCGAGGGCATCACCGCCGAACGGGTGGTGGCCACGATGCCGGTGGAGGGGAACCAGCAGGTGGCGGGGATCCTGCACGGCGGGGCGAGCGTCGCGCTCGCCGAAACGCTGGGTTCCTTCGCCGCAGCGGTGCATGCCGGCCCCGGAGGCCGCCCGGTGGGAGTGGACATCAATGCGACCCACCATCGCGCCGGGATCTCGGGGCTCGTCACCGGGGTGTGCACGCCCATCCATCTGGGCCGCAGCACCACGACCCACGAAATCATCATTTCCGATGAGGAAGGCCGACGGGTCTGCACCGCCCGGATCACGAACATGATCCTGGGCCCCTCGTGACCGATGGCCGGGACGCACCGGCCGCCACCACATCCGACGCCCCGAGCCGGGTCCTCATCCCCGCAGCATCCGTCGGGTGGTTACCGAAGAACCGGTCTGCAACGGCAACACGGAGACCTGGAAGCAGTTGTTCTCGAACGACTCGATCCTGCTGTGGCACGGGCGTTCCTTCGCGCCCAAGCGCGCGCACGTCAAGGCGTTCCTCGCCGCCGACGGCCCGATGAAGACAGTGCGTTTCGGGAGTCGACGCCGCACCCGCCGCTGGCTGCGACTGGTGGCAGAAAACGGCCGCATCCCCACGGGTCCTCCGGGGGATGCGGCCAACTGAGGCTGGTGGGTCCTAGGTGGTCTTGCGCTTCTTCTTCCGCGCCGAATCGAGGATGAGGGCCAGCCCGATGCCGAGCATCCAGAAGTCCTTGGCGATGACCGTGCCCTCCTGGGTGGGGCGCAGCCCGTCATCGCGGGTCATCCCCGGGGTCTTGAAGTACATCGTCGCCATGGAGGCCGAGAAGGCAGTCAGTCCGAGGCCGGCCAGGCGGCTCGGTACGAACGGCAGCAGCAGGGAGGACCCCAGGACGATCTCCGTCGTGCTGAGCACCTTGCCGAATTGCTCCGGGTCGAGGTCGGCCAGCTGGGGAAAGGCGGAGGCACCCATCTTCTGCAGTCCGGCCGCCGCTTCGGGCTCCAACTGCAACTTGCCCACCCCTGAGTTGAGAATGAAGGCGCCGGTGGTCAGACGCAATGGCAGGTGGCTGAGTTTCATGGGTCGTGTCCTTTCGCTGCATACGGAGGTAGTGATCGAGCCTAGGACCGCTGGCGGCGTCGCGCCAATCGGTGGTTAGGAGCCGGTGTGGGGCACGGAGGGAGGCTTGCCGACGTCGTACCGGGTTTCACGCACTCCCCTGCCGAATTCACGACTGCCGGTGGGACTCAGTCCCATCGGGGCGCGCAGGCTCGCCAAAGGCCGTCCGCCGCCCAGCAGGAGGGGAATGGTGAACAGGATCAGCTCGTCGAGATGACCGGAGTCCACCAGTTGTCCGGCCAGCCCGCCGCCCCCGAGTACCCAGACGTCCTGGTCTCCGGCGTCCGCGGCGATATCGCCGGCCCATTCCCCGACGTCACCGCGGATGAAGGTCAGATCGGCGCCGGGCACGGCCGCCAGTTCCCGGTGGGTGAAGACCCAGCACGGGGTGTTCTCATACGGCCACGGGGCTCCGGTGTCGTCCATATGGGTGCTCAGCCAACGGTAGGTGTCGGCCCCCATGACCACGGCGCCGATCTCTTCGAGGAAGGCAGCTGCCGGATCGCGGAACCCCACATGGTAGTCGTCGTAGGTGGTCAGCCATTCCAGCGAGTCGTGCTCGTCGGCGATGTATCCGTCGACGCTGGCGGCTACGAAATAGCGGAAGCGGGTCATGGCCCCATGGTGCCATACCGGTTCCGTCGCCCCGCCGGGCGTGCGTCAGTGACCGCCCGAGCCCCCGAGCTGCGGCACGATCAGGTAGATGCCCAGCAGCACCAGGCAGCCGCACAGCACGAAGCAGACGACGGCCCCGGATTTCGCCAGACCGGCACCCCGGACTTCGTCTTCGGCGATCGCCTTGAGCCGGACGGCAAAGGAGTAGAGCGCCACGAGCGAGAGGGAGCCGATCAGGGTCACGAGCGTGACGGTCAGGAAGGAGAGCCATTCGATGTTCATCGCTTTTCCTTTGTTCCGCGTGCTTCGCGCTTCGGCGCCGAAGCTTCCTGTGCCCGGGACTTCGATCCCGACGCCGTGGGGACCTTCGTCTTGCCGTTGGCTTCCTTCTTCTTGTTCTTCTGAGCCTTCTTGAGTTCGCGGGCCATGCGCTCGGCCTCGGCCCGCTCGGCTTCACGTTGGCGTTTACGCATCTTGCGACGCTGCTTCTTCGTGGGGATGCTGATGGCACCACCTGCTTCATCGACATCGGAAACCCCGTTATGCGGGCCGATGATGTCCTTGCGGGAGAGCCACCAGATCAACAGGACGACGCCGAAACCGATGACGGCCACCAGAACCAAACCGACGTTCCCAAAGTAGGTCAGGGTAGCGGCCAAGGCGCCGACGACGGCAGCTGCCGGCAGCGTGAAGAGCCACCCGGTGGCGATCTTCCCGGCGGTACGCCACTGGACGGAGGCCCCCTTGCGTCCCAGACCCGAACCGATCACGGAACCGGAGGCCACCTGGGTGGTCGACAGGGCGAAGCCCAGGTGCGAGGAGGCTAGGATGGCCGCGGCGGTCGAGGCCTCGGCGGAGAAGCCCTGGGCCGGCTTGACCTCGGTGAGGCCGGTGCCCATGGTGGCGATAATGCGCCAGCCGCCCACGTAGGTGCCCAGAGCGATGGCCAAGGCGCAGGCGGCGATGACCCAGAAGTGGACGTGGCTTCCCGATTCCTGCAGCCCCGAGGCGACCAGGGCCAGGGTGATGACGCCCATCGTCTTCTGTGCATCGTTGGTGCCGTGGGCCAGGGCCACCAACGAGGAGGAGAAGACCTGACCGACACGGAAACCTCCGCGCTTGGGCGAGGAGAGGCCCGAAGGGCGCTTGGTCACCCAATAGGCCAATTTGGTACATAGGTAGGCAGCCAGGCCGGCGATCAACGGAGCCAGCAAGGCCGGAAGCAGCACCTTGGAGATCACGGTTCCGTAGTTGACGACGGAGAAACCGGCACCGGCGATCGCGGCACCGATGAGTCCGCCGAAGAGGGCGTGGGATGAGCTGGAGGGCAGACCGAGCAACCAGGTCAGCATGTTCCAGACGACGGCGCCCATGAGGCCGGCAAAGATGATTTCGGGTCCGATGGAGAACCCGTTGTCCCCTTCGTTGATCAGTCCGCCTGAAATCGTGGTGGCGACCTCGGTGGAGAGGAAGGCACCCACCAGGTTCAGGACCGCGGCGAGGGCTACTGCCGTCTTGGGCTTGATGGCGCCGGTGGCGATCGGGGTTGCCATGGCGTTGGCCGTGTCGTGGAACCCGTTCGTGAAATCAAAGAACAGAGCCAGGGCAATCACCAGGACAACGATGAGTGTGAGATCCATCTAGGAACCAATCTTGAGATGGCAAAAGAGCGCGGTCGTACCGCAGGGAGTAGTTCGACCCGGAAGTCATACCATGGTCACACATTCGTCACCCGCGGCGCACATTCATCTTAGGGCCGGCGGGGCGCCAGTCAACTCCGCGGTCCGTACGGCGGGGCGTCGCGTGCAAGTTCCGCCTGCGGGTCGTAGTCTCCTGTCATGGCTAGATTCTTCGACGTCCACCCTCAGGATCCGCAACCCCGTGCCCTCGGACAGGTCGTTGACCTGCTGCAGGACGGTGCGCTGATCGCCTACCCCACCGATTCCTGCTACGCGCTCGGCGCCCAATTGGGCAACCGGAAGGCCTTGGATCGGATCCGCACCATCCGACAGCTTGATGACAAACACCACTTCACCCTGATGTGTAGCAACTTCGCCCAGATGGGACGTTTCGTGGAGATGGGCAACGCGGTCTTCCGAAGTCTGAAGGCGGCCACGCCGGGGAGCTACACCTTCATCCTCAAGGCCACCTCCGAGGTCCCCAAGCGCCTGCTGCACCCGAAGAAGAAAACCGTCGGGGTCCGCATACCGGACCACCGGGTGGTTCAGGCCCTGCTGGCGGAGCTGGGCGAGCCCCTGCTGTCCACCACGTTGCTGTTGCCCGACGAGGAGAAACCCCTCACCCAGGGCTGGGAGATCAAGGAACGCCTGGACCACCAGGTCGACGCCGTCATCGACTCCGGTGAATGCGGCACAGAACCGACGACCGTGGTGGATTTCTCCAGCGGGGTGCCCGAGATCGTCCGGGTCGGCATGGGAGACCCCTCGCCCTTCGAATAGCTGGTCGGGCCCCGAACCAGTCGCGGGGCCCCACCGCCGGTCCTCATCTGAAGGCCGGGATGCCGGTGATGTGGTTGCCCAGGATCAAGGTGTGGACCTCGTCGGTCCCCTCGTAGGTGCGCACCGATTCGAGGTTGTTCGCATGGCGCATCGGCGCATGGTCCAAGGTGATCCCGTTACCGCCCAGGACCGTCCGCGCCTCCCGACAGATCCAGATCGCCTCCCGGCAGTTGTTCAGCTTTCCGACCGAGATCTGCACCGGCTCCAGGGTTCCTGCATCCTTGAGCCGTCCGGTATGGATGGCCAGCAGCGTGCCCTTCTGGATCTCCAGAAGCATATCCACCAGCTTGACCTGGGTGATCTGGTACCCGGCCAGCGGCTGATCGAACTGCATCCGCTCCTTGGAATACTCCAGGGCGGATTCGTAGGAATCCCTGGCAGCTCCCATCGCGCCCCAGATGATCCCGTAGCGGGCCTCGTTCAGGCAGGAGAACGGGCCGCGCAGCCCCTTCGCACCGGGGAGCAACGCCGAATCCGGCAACCGCACGTCCTCGAAGGTCAGATCGCATTGGATGGAGGCGCGCATCGACAGCTTCGGTTCGATCACGGTGGCCGTGAAGCCTGCGACGTCGGTGGGCACCAGGAAACCGCGGACCCCCTCGTCGGTCATGGCCCAGATCACGGCGATCTGGGCGATGGTAGCCAACCCGATCCACCGTTTGGCGCCGTTGAGGACCCATCCATCGCCGTCGTGCACCGCGGTGGTGGCCATCGCCGACGGGTCCGATCCGGCGGTGGGCTCGGTGAGTCCGAAACAGCCGATGACCTCTCCGGCGGCCATCGACGGCAGATACTTGTTCTTCTGCTCCTCGGTACCGAACCGGTGGATCGCCGACATGGCCAAGGACCCCTGGACCGAGACGAAGGTCCGCAGACCCGAATCACCGGCCTCCAGTTCCATCGCCGCGATCCCGTATTCGACGGCACTGCGGCCCGGACAGCCATACCCCTCCAAGTGCATGCCCAGCAAGCCCAGGCTGCCGAGTTCACGGGCCAGTTCCACGGGGAAACGGGCCTCCTCGTACCAGGTGGCGATGTTCGGTCGGATCCGTGAGTCCACGAAGGCGCGGACCGTGGAGCGCAGTTCGAGCTCGGGGGCGCTCAACAGACCATCGAGGTCCAGGACATCGGAAGCGGTGGCGGGCGTAATCCGTGCTGACATCATTCTCCTTTGAACGTTTACAGGGCGATCATACGGTGCCGGGCACGGAGTCCGGGGTCCCACCGGGGGGACGGTGCCTGCCGATCAGGATTTGACGCCCACATAGAGTTCCGGGGCGTTTTCGCCGGGTTCGCCGAACTCGTCGACGATGCGATTGGCCAGTGGTTGCAGCAGCTGCCGCCCGAGCTGGCGGACGATCGTGGTGACCGTCTGCTCGGTGACACTGCGATCAGTCGACACCACTCCGGCGTCCCGCAGGACGCGGGTCTGCTCGGCCGTCAACGCGGCCAGCCGGCTCAGGATGTCGCCGGGGCGTCCCGGTCCGTGCAGGAGGGACCGCCGCAGATAGTCGACGATCGTCGGATTGGCGTGCAGCATCCCGGCCACGGCCTCGTCCCGCAAGCCGAGGACCCGGCGAGGGCCCCCCTCGTTCGGCAAGGCTGCGAGGGTATCGGCGAAGAGCTCGACGACGAGGGTGTCCACGGCCTCCCGCAACCCGTCCTTGGTCCCATAGTGATGGGTGACCAGCCCGACGGTCACCCCGGCTGCCGTGGCGATCGCCCGCATGGAAGTGCCGTCCTCCCCCTGCTGCGCAAACAGGGTGAGCGCCGCATTGCGGATCCGGGCCTTGGAGGTCAGGTCGTTGGAGGACCATGCCGTCGACAGGCCTGCCGGGTTTGATGCCTTCGTTCTATCCACAAGGCTATGCTAGACCACAAACCATTGAACGATCGAACTGCATGCTGCACAACTGTACAAAGAGTAATTCAGGTCACAGTCATTAGGAGAGTTCATGTCCCACCCGCTGTCAGGCATTGTCGTGGTCTCGGTTGCCATCAACCTCCCGGGGCCGTTGGCCGCATCCCGGCTGACCGAGCTCGGAGCAACCGTCATCAAGGTCGAACCACCGCAGGGCGACCCGCTCCGGAGCGTCGCCCCCCACTGGTATGAGGAACTCGTCACGGGGCAGGACGTCGTCCCCCTGGACTTGAAGGACCCGGCCAGCAGGTCGGAGTTCGAAGAACTTCTCACCGATGCCGACGTCCTGCTGACGTCGATGCGCCCCTCGGCCCTCGCCCGGCTTGATCTCGGCGAGATACTGAAGACCCGCGGCATCGCCCTGGTGGAAATCGTCGGGCACGACGGCGCCCGGGCCGAGCAGCCAGGTCACGACCTCACCTACCAGGCCGAGCATGGAACACTGCTTCCCCCGGCCCTGCCGCTGGTACCGGTCGCCGACATCCTGGGTTCCGAACGCGCAGTGGTCGCCACCCTTTCGGCGTTGCGTCAGCGCGACCAGGGCCTTCAGGGCGTCCACGAGAAGGTGGTCCTCGAAGAGGCGGCGCACGCCGCAGCCGCCGGCACCCGGCACGGACTCACCTCTCCCGGTGCCGTCCTCGGCGGTGCGATACCTGCGTATGGAGTGTACGCAACAGCCGACGGATTCGTTGCCGTCGCGGCGATCGAACCACACTTCGCCGAACGACTCACCCGCCTCGTCGGTGGCACCCGCGAAGAACTGACTCGTTCCTTTGCCACCCGCCCCACAGCCTATTGGACGGCGTGGGGCCAAGAGCAGGACCTCCCCCTCGTCGCCGTCGCATCCCCCGGGGCGCTCCCGACTACGGAGCCGGTTTCCGCCGCTGCCGCCCCCCGGGAGCCTCCAGGCCCCCTCCGACCAGCGTCGGCCAGCATGCCCCGCCACAGGACTCCAGGAACAAGACCATGATCCTGGACGACTGACGCTCCCCTGGCTCGCCGAGGTACCCGCCGTCCGGTTCAGAACTGCAGGGCGTCAGCACCCAGCCCAAACGCCGGGGGCGGAGAAAGACGTCTCGACGGTTCCGCGATGTTCAAACACCACCACCAGCCATGGCGATCGGGTGATCATGGTGGCGCGCCCACACGAGCAGAAGGGCGGCAAAGTCTTGGTCCAACTCATGCAGCAGCTCCCCCCGGGGCACTTGTCCATCACCGATACCGCGCCGGCCGTATGCGGTCAGTGAGACGCGGGACCGCTGCCCACTCCCATGACCGCGAGGCATCCGCCCAGAACCTGCCGGCCTTCCAGCACCTCGCTGGGTTCGTGCATGCCGCGTGCGTCGCCGGCCCTGTGCTGCTGCACCGACCGGCAGACAAGGTCACGCAGCGGTGTCTGAAGATCGCCACTTCCAGCGCCCCGGAGACCCGGAAAGGCCAGGGGCTCCGCCCACGAAAAAGACCCCGATCCCCGGTCATCCGGGGGTCGGGGCCGATCGGTGCCCGAGGTGGGACTCGAACCCACACATCTCTCGATATCGCATTTTGAGTGCGACGCGTCTGCCATTCCGCCACTCGGGCCCAACTCGCCCCGCGGACTTGTCAAACCGCCCGAATCAAACGGGCAGAACATCACAGTCACGCGGTGCGCTAAACAACTCTACATGCCGATAGGCTTGTTACTGAATCCGAGAACCCACCGCCCCGATTTCCCGGGGCAGCCAGGAGAATCACCATGACAGAAGACACAGCCGAGGCAACTCCCTCGCCGGCCCGCCGGGTAGTTGTCGCCGAGGACGAGACCCTCATCCGGCTGGATATCGTCGAGATCCTCACGGGTGAGGGGTTCGAGGTCGTCGCCGAAGCAGATAACGGTGAGAAGGCGGTGGACCTGGTCCGTGAGCACCGCCCCGATCTTGTCCTGATGGACGTGAAGATGCCCGTGATGGACGGGATCTCTGCCGCGGAGATCATCGTCAAGGAGCGGATCGCCCCCGTCGTCCTGCTCACCGCCTTCAGCCAGAAGGAACTCGTCGAGCGGGCCCGCGAAGCCGGTGCCATGGCCTACGTCGTGAAGCCGTTCAGCCCGAACGACTTGATCCCGGCCATTGAAATCGCCCTGTCCCGCCACGAGGAGGTCATCGCCCTCGAACGCGAGGTCGATGACCTGCAGGAGCAGTTCGCCACCCGCAAGCTGGTCGAGCGCGCCAAATCCGTCTTGACTACCAAAATGGGGTTGACCGAACCCGAGGCCTTCCGGTGGATCCAGAAGACGTCGATGGACCGGCGACTGAGCATGCGCGAGGTCGCCGAGACCATCATCGCCCAGGTGAAGTAGCCGACCGGCAGCTTCTTCCTGAAAAGGTGCAAGTTGCCTGGCACCAACGAAGTCCCCCCCGGGGGGGGGCGCCCCACGGGGGGGGGCCCCACCACGGGCGGACTTCAGTTGTCTGTGGCCCTTTGGGCCTAGTCGCCGTCGGGCCTCGGCGGGTTGGCCGGCTGGCCTTCGGCCGCCTGGGCCTTGGTCCGCCAGGGGCCGACCTTCTCCCGGAAAGGTGCCTGGTTCTTGCTGCCTTCCAGCAGCTGGCCGGCGTCGGCGATGTCCCCGACCCGGTGGATCCGCAGCGAATTCGTGGAACCGGCCTGCCCGGGAGGTGAACCGGCGGCGATCACGACCATGTCGTTGACCTCGGCCAGCCCCTCGGCCTGCAGCGATTGGTCGACCTGGGCCGTCATCTTATCGGTGTGGTCGGCGTAGTCGACGAGGCGGGGCTGCACGCCCCAGACCAACGTCAGGATGTTGTAGGTGTGCTTCAACGGAGTGAAGCCGAGCACCGGCTCCGAGGGGCGCAGCCGCGACAGGCGACGTGCCGAATCACCGGACTGGGTGAAGGCGACGATGAACTTGGCGTCCAGCTGGTCGGCGATCTCCACGGCGGCGCGGGTGATGGCTCCGCCGCGGGTGCGCGGCAGCGTGCCGAGCGCGGGGATGCGCTCCAATCCGTGGTCCTCGGTCGCGGAGATGATCCGTGCCATCGTCTCGATGGTCTCGATCGGGTACTGGCCCACCGAGGTCTCCCCCGAGAGCATGACCGCGTCGGCACCGTCGAGAACGGCGTTGGCGCAGTCCGACGCCTCGGCGCGGGTCGGCGTGGGTGACTCGATCATCGATTCGAGCACCTGGGTCGCGACGATGACCGGCTTGGCCCAGCGCCGCGCCAGTTCCACGGCACGTTTCTGGACCAGCGGAACCTGTTCCAGCGGCAGTTCCACCCCGAGGTCGCCACGGGCCACCATGATCGAGTCGAAGGCGTCGATGATCTCCTCGAGGTGATCAACGGCCTGCGGCTTTTCGATCTTGGCGATCACCGGAAGTCGGCGGCCTTCCTCGTCCATGATCTCGTGGACCCGTTCGATGTCCGAGGCGTTGCGGACAAAGGACAGGGCGATCATGTCCACCCCGGCGCGCAGGGCCCAGCGCAGGTCGTCTTCGTCCTTCTCGCTCAGTGCCGGGACGTTGACCGCGACGCCGGGGAGGTTGATGCCCTTGTTGTTGGACACCTCTCCACCGACGATGACCTCTGTGACGACCTTGCGGTCATCGACTTCGACCGCACGCAGGCCGACCTTGCCGTCGTTGATGAGCAGGCGATCTCCCACCTCAACGTCCTGGGGCAGGCCCTTGAACGTCGTGGAGCAGATGTCCTTGGTGCCCTCGATGTCGTCGATGGTGACGGTGAACCGGTCACCGACCTCCAACAGGTGCGGGCCGTCGGAAAACCGTCCGAGCCGGATCTTCGGGCCCTGGAGATCGGCGAACACGCCGACCGGGCGCCCGAGCTTCTCCGACGCCTGACGGACGTTGGCCAGGTTCTCGGCGTGGGTTGAATACTCGCCGTGGCTCATGTTCAGCCGGGCCACGTCCACACCGGCCTGGAGCGCCTGGAGCGTCTTCTCGAAGGTTCCAATGGCCGGCCCAAAAGTGGCCACAATCTTTGCGCGTCTCATACCGAAAGCCTATCCGCCTTATCTCGTCCGAAAACGGGGACGCGGACGAATCCGCGACCCTCACATCATGTCGATGGGGCGAACGCGCGGCGCCACGGGGGCGGGCAGCCGGCTCACACCCATCAGGTACTCGTCCATCGCGGCGGTGCAGAAGCAACCCGCTGCAATGGCCCACACGACCAGCGCCTGCCCACGTCCGGAATCCCCGGTCGCAAACACGCCTGGCGTGTTGGTCATGTAGTAACCGTCTCGGGCGACACTGCCCCGGTCATCAAAATCGATCCCGGCCCGTTCATCCAGGCCGGCGGGTTCCGGCCCGGTGTTTCCCGGATCCGAAAGCGTGAAGACGGCGGGACAACGCATCATTCAGGCCGGTGGCCTATTCGCATTCCCCATGGATTCCTCTTCGAAAGCCATGACGCCGGTCACACGACCGTCCTCACTGTGGAACTCTACAGCAGATCCCGGCCCGAAGTATCTACGGCAGCCCACATGTGACGTAGCAGCCAAGCCCCGGACCGGGACGACGACGGCATGGTCCCGTCCTCCCTTGGTTCAGGAGGCCGCCACCGGGTTGCGTCCGCTCAGTTCGGCGGCCAATGCGGCCACGGCGTCGACTCCTCCGTCGCGCAGGGCCGCGACCAGGGCCGTCCCCACGATCACACCGTCGGCGTAGGCGCCGATTTCACGCACATGCTCGGCCTTGGAAACCCCGAGCCCGACGCAGGCCCGGGGTGCCCCGGCCTCCCGGGCGGCCTCCACGACGGCCTGCGCGGCGGAGGACACCGAGGTGCGGGCCCCGGTGACCCCCATAATCGATACGCAGTAGACGAAGCCGCGGCTGGCTTCGACCGTGGCGCGCATCCGCTCGGGGGTGGAGCTCGGGGCCACGAGGAACACCCGGTCGAGGTCGTATTTATCGGAGGCCTCGAACCATTCGGAGGCTTCATCGGGGACCAAGTCCGGGGTGATCAGCCCGGCGCCTCCGGCCTCTGCCAAGCGACGCGAGAACTCGTCGACGCCCAGACGCAATACCGGGTTCCAGTACGTCATCACCATCACTGCGGCATCGCAGCGCTCGGTGATGCCGCGGATGATGTCGAACACCTGCGCCACACGGAAACCCTGGGCCAGCGATTGCACGGTGGCGGCCTGGATGACGGCCCCGTCCATGACCG
>JAKDMV010000044.1 GCA_030452125.1 Micrococcaceae bacterium | reverse complement strand
ATCGTCACCCTGACCATGAACGACCCCGAGGCCTCGGTCAATACAATGAACGACGCCTACCAGGCCTCGATGGCCGAAACCGTCGAGATGCTGGAAGCGCAGCGGGAAGAGATCACCGGAGTCATCCTGACCAGCGCCAAGAAGACCTTCTTTGCCGGCGGGGACCTCGAAGCGATCTATCGGACCACTGCCGAAGACGCCGATAAACTCTTCGACCAGGCCCAAACCATCAAAGCCCAACTGCGGCGCCTCGAGCAGCTGGGAGTCCCGGTGGTGGCTGCGCTTAATGGCACGGCACTAGGCGGCGGACTAGAAATTGCGCTAGCCTGCCATCGCCGTATCGCGGTGAACAGCCCCGGAAACAAATTCGGCCTCCCCGAAGTAGGGCTGGGACTGCTGCCCGGCGGCGGAATCACCCGGATGGTGCGGATGCTGGGCATCCAGAAGGCGTTGATGGACTGGTTGCTCCAGGGTCAACAGCGTGACCCCGAGGCGGCACACCAGCAGGGTGTCGTGGATGAACTGGTCGACAGCCCCGAGGCACTGCTGCCCGCCGCTCGAGCCTGGATCCATAACCAGCAGCAGGAGGAGCCGAATACCCAACCCTGGGCGGCGAAGGGATACAAAATTCCCGGTGGAACCGCGGCATCGCCATCGATGGCCGCCATTCTTCCGTCCCTGCCTGCACTGCTGCGCCAACAGCTCAAGGGAGCAGACCTTCCGGCGCCCCGGGCGATCCTCAGCACGGCCGTGGAAGGGACGCTGGTTGACTTCGATACCGCATGCCGTATCGAGTCGCGGGCCTTCGCCAACCTCGTGGTTGGCCGCACGGCCAAGGCCATGATCCAGGCCTTCTTCTTCGACCAGCAGTCGATCGGTTCAGGCCGGCTCCGCCCGCAGGGGCCGAAGCCGCAGAAAGTCGGCACCGTCGCGATCCTCGGCGCCGGGATGATGGGCGCCGGGATCGCCTATTCCTGCGCTCGGGCAGGCATCGACGTGGTGCTGAAGGACGTCGATCAGGCGGGTGCCGAGAAGGGCAAGTCCCATGTCTCGGATGTGCTCGCCAGCCAGGTGTCCAAGGGGCGGCTGGACCAGGAATCGACGGATTCGATCCTGGCCCGAGTCCACCCGACGGGTCGGGCCGCAGACCTGGCGAGGGCAGAGGTGGTCATCGAGGGGGTCTTTGAGAACCTCGAGTTGAAATCCGCTGTCTTCGCTGAAGCCGAAACCGAGCTGCCCGCCGAGGCGCTGCTGTGCTCGAATACCTCGACGCTGCCCATCTCAACGCTGCAGGGCACGAGCGGACGCCCATAGGATTTCGTGGGGCTCCATTTCTTCTCCCCGGTGGAGAAGATGAAGCTGGTGGAGATCATCCGAGGAGACCAGACCTCGGATGCCACCGTCGCTCGGGCCTACGATCTGGTCCAGCAGATCCGGAAGATCCCGATCACCGTCGGGGACGGCCGTGGGTTCTATACCTCCAGGGTCTTCGGGACGCTGATCGTGGAGGCCACGGCATTACTGGAGGAGGGGGTGGATCCGCAGGTGATCGAACGTGCAGCCACCCAGGCGGGCTTCCCTGCCCCTCCGCTGGTTCTGCTGGACGAGGTCTCGCTGACGCTGGCCCAGCACACCCGGGCCGAAGAAGAAAAGGAATACGCGGCCGCCGGTGCGGTCCGCGAACCCGCAGCGGGGGAACGCCTCATTGACACGATGGTCGATGACTATGGCAGAAAAGGCCGCGCCGCAGGAGGCGGGTTCTACGACTATCCGACAGGCGGCGGCAAAACCTTGTGGCCGGGGCTCAGGGAACACTTCGCCCGCGGGACCGAGCTCGCCTCGAAGGACATCCAGGACCGCTACCTCTTCCGCATGGCGCTGGAGACGGCCCATTGCTTCGAGAATGGCGTCCTGACGGATACTGCCTCGGCAAATATCGGCTCGATCTTCGGGGTCGGGTTCCCCCCGGGGACCGGCGGGGCCGCCACCTTCATCACGAACCACGAAGGGGGCATCGCGGGCTTCGTGGCCCGGGCCGACGAGCTGGCCGACGCCTATGGTGAGCGCTTCCGCCCCCGGGACTGGTTGCGTTCCCGGGTGGGGATGGGGTCCCTGATCTGAGGTCCGCAGTCTTCCCGCCGGCTCCGGCAGGCGGGAAGGCCCCTCGCAATCAACGCTGGATACGGCTATCATCGTTATATGACGATGATAATGCGGAAGGGCGAACCGACGACGGGACCGCTGGCCCCGGCGGCGGCCCTGTTCCACGGGCTGGCCGATCCGACCCGATTGCTGATCCTGCGCCATCTGCGCACCGGGGAACATAAAGTCAGGGAACTGACCGAGCATCTGGGCCTGGCCCAGAGCACGGTCAGCGCACATCTGACCTGCCTGCGTGATTGCGGGCTGGTGTCGTCACGGCCGGTCGGCCGCGCCAGCATGTACTCGCTGGCCGAACCCGAGCACATCGACGTCCTGCTTCTCGCCGCCGAGACCCTGTTGGCCGACAGCGGCAACGAGGTCGCCCTGGCCGCCCACCATTGGCACGAGTCCCACCGCACCGGGCCGGAGTGCACATGAGTCATTCGCATTCCCACGACCACAGTGGCGGAGCCGTCGAGCACCGGCCCCGGCTGGCCATCGCGTTCGGGATCACCGCGGTCATTCTCATTGCCGAAGTCATCGGTGCGGTCGTCACCGGCTCGCTAGCCCTGCTCGTCGATGCCGCCCACATGCTCACGGACGCGGCCGGCCTGCTCATGGCCCTGACTGCGGCGACCCTCATGGGACGCCCGGCCACCGACCGGCGCACCTGGGGCTTCCGACGGGCCGAGGTGCTCTCGGCCACCGCCCAGTCCACGCTGCTGCTCGCCGTTGGACTCTATGCCATGATCGACGGCATCCGCCGGCTCTTCGCCCCGCCCGAGGTCGCGGCCACCGGGCTGCTGGTCTTCGGGATCGTCGGACTGGTCGGGAACATCATTGCGATCGTCGTGCTCAGCTCCGGACGCGGGGCGAACCTGAACATGCGCGCCGCCTTCCTGGAGGTCGTCAACGACGCCCTCGGCTCGGTGGCGGTGATCGTCGGCGCCATCGTCATCAGCACGACCGGGTGGATGCGCGCGGACGCACTGGCGGCCATGTTCATCAGTGCCCTGATCCTGCCCCGGGCGTTCCGGCTGCTGCGTGAGACGACGTCCATCCTGCTGGAATCGACCCCGCGCGGGTTGGACCTGGAGGAGGTCAGACGGCACCTGCTCTCCCAGGATCTAGTCCTTTCGGTCCACGATCTGCACGCCTCGCAGATCGCTACCGGCCTGCCGGTGCTCACCGCGCACGTCGTGGTCCATGAGGATGCCTTCCACGACGGTAGGGCCTCGAGCATGCTGGACTCGTTGCAGGACTGCGTGGCCGGGCACTTCGACGTGTCCATCGAGCACTCGACGTTCCAGATCGAAACCGAACGCCATGCCGAACACGAACAGCGCTTCCACCCGTAGCCGCCGGTCCGGGGCCGGCCCCACGGCTCAGCGCAGGATGATGTCCGTGGCCAGGGCGGGGGAGCGGCCGGTCTCGACGAAACCCGAGACGTTCGAGGCGGGATGCTTGATGATGTCCGAGACCGAACCCAGATGCAGGGCCAGATCGATCTTGTCCTCCGGGGCGGCCAGCAACAACTGGAAGCCGAACTCCTGCAGCGCGTTGATGCCGGCGGCGGCGTACTCCGCGTTGGCCTGGATGAACGCCTCGTCGATCATCACGGTCCCGTAGGTCGTGAAGCCCTGCAGGGCGAAGCCCAACTGGTAGGCCAAGGCGGCGCCCATGATGAACGAGGTGAAGCGTTGGCCCTCACCGCCGGAGAGCGTGCCCGGTTCCAACCCGTTTTCGATCTCACCGCCGGGCTTATGCTCGTTGCAGCTGATCCGCACATGTTGGCGCACGTCCAGAACGGTATCCCGCCAGGCTTGCCGTGCCGGATCGTCCAGGGCGTCCACCAGCTGCTCCAACGCCTTGTAGTTCGCACTCAATTCCTCCACCCCGCGGGAGCCGTAGGCGTTGCCGAGCGCCTCCTTGAGCGCGGTGCGGAAATCGCGGGCCTCTTCCGGGACGACCGTGGTGACTTCCAGACGCAGGTACGAGCCATGCTCGAAGGGGACATCGGCCAGGATCTGGTTCAACGGCAGGATGCGTTCACCGATCCCGCGGCGTTCCTCCTCCAATAGCTGCAGCAGATCCGAGAAGCGTTCGTAGGAACGGTTGGAGAAGTATTCGCGGAACTCCTCCTGGCGTTGCGGCAGCCCCTCCTGGACGATCGCCCGGTGCAGTGCCACATAGTGCGGGGCGCTTTCGATGCCGGTGCCGAAGGAGGCAGAGGTGGTCATGCCGAAGTCGCGGGCAAATTGGCGGAACGTCTCGGTGAGCGTGGCCTCGGTGGAGAAGACGAGTTCACGCACCTCCGTGGTGCGTTCGCCCAGATCCAGTGAGGTCGCCGACACCGCCGCATCCAGTTCGGCGAGGTCGAAGTCCTCGCCGGCCTCCAACCGGTGCATTGCCTCGGCCAGCAGCGGCTCGGCGCCCAGCTCTTCACGGGCCTGCGCCTCCGGGGCGGCCGCGGCGCTGGAGGCACGGGCCGCCTCGAGCTGGGTGCTCGCGGTCGCCGCCCGGGACTCGAGCGTCGCGGTCTGGTTGCGCAGTACCGCCAGCCGTCCGACGGCGGATTCCAGTTCGGTGCGGGCCGCCTCCAGGGCGGTGCGCAGCCCGGCCAGGTCGGTGCTGGAATCCATGGCCTCGGCGATCCGGGTCTCCAGCTCCTCGACGGCGGCGCCCTGGACCGAGGAATCCAGCGCGGAGAAGGGACGTTCGTCAGCGACCAGCTCGCGCAGCAGGGAGAGTTTGCGGGCCAGGGAATCCTTGGAACGGCTGCGTTCGGCGGCCAGCTCCTCGGCTTGGGCCCGGTCGGCGTCCAACTGGTCGACCTGGACGGTCAGTTCGGAGATCTTCTCCTCGTTAGTGAAGCCCAACAGGTAGTCCGAGGCCGCCACGGGCCGGGTATCGCGTTCGAAGGAACCGCGGCCGGATTTGATCGTCCCGGCCCGGGAGATCGCCCGTCGTTCGGCGTGCAGGTCGGCATCGGTGGCCACGCAGATGAAATCGTGGTCGGCGGCGATCTTGCGTTGCAACCACTGGCCGGCCTCGGATAGCTTGAACTCCAGCTTCGTCACCAGGGCCTGGTCGGCGGCGGTGGCCACCGGGTCCCCGTCGCGGCCGCCGGGGACGTGGGCCGAGAGGTCGATCCACCGCAACCTGCCATAGCCTTCCAACCGATCCGCCGCCGCCGTCACCCGTTCGATGTCCTCGCCGCCGACCAACAGGGTGGTGGCCAGTGAGCGCAAGGCCTTCTCCGCCGCGGCGCGCCAGGGGCCGGCCCCGGGGGCCATGTCCATGAGCTCCCCGGCGAAGGGGAGGTCCTCGGCCGCGATCCCGGTTTCGGAGCAGATCCGGCGGCGGGCCGCCGCCGAGAGGCCGTCGATGTTCGAGCCCCTGCGGGCGTAGGAATCGATGTCCTGGCGCAGCTTCTGCGCCTTCTCGCGCGCCTCCATGGACGCGGCGATCGCCTCGTGTTCCATGGTGGTCGCATCCTTGGCCACCCCCTGCAGGGTTTCGGCGGTCACCGCCGCCTGGCGACGGGCCGCCTGCAGACCGGAAGCCGAGAACGTCAGCGCCACCCCGGCGTCGTGCATGCGGGTCTTCAGGGTGGAGGCGATCCCTTGGCGCTCGGCCAACCGTGAGCGGGCCGCCTCGAGTTCACGTTCAAGCGCCTGGACCGCCTGGCCTCCATGGGAGTCGTGTTGTTCGGTCAGTGAACGCACCCGTTCGGCCAGCACGGTCCGGGATTCGGAGACCTCGGAAATGGCGGTGCGGTTGGCCTTCAGTTCGGCGGCGATGGCGGCGGAGCGGGTGCCCAGCAGTTCGGCGGCCAGATGTTCGCGCAGCAGCGGCAATTGATGCCGCCCCAGGCCCTGGAGGTGGCGCAGGGATTCGGTGAGTTCCTGGTGGCGTCGATGCTGTTCGGGCACCAGCTCCAGGGCATCTCGTTGGGCGCGGGCCTCCTCGAGTTGGCGGTGGATCCCCCGCAGATGGGAGAAGTCCTCCACCGCGCCGGCAGCGGCCTTCAAGGTCGAGGGGACCTCCAGGACCTCATAGCGGAAGAATTGGTTGACCCCGCGGTCCAGGCCTTTGCCGTTCTGCAGGGTGCGCAGCAGCGAGAACGCCTTGTCGTTGTCGATACCCAGGCGCCGGCGGAACCGTTCGGCGAAGGTGCGGTGGACATCGAAGGCCTCGAACCCGGGGAGCACCTTCATCAGGGAGGACGGCGAGAACCTGCGGGAGCCGTGCTCTTCCAACGCCGCGGTATCCAGGGTGCCGTCCCCGATGACATAGTGCTTGCCGACCTGGCCCTCCAGGCCCTGGGCCGGAAGGTCGAACAGGACGGCGATGCAGGTCCGGGTCCCCAACCCGTCCTCGAAGGTCAGGGCCACGGCGCTCCAGGTGGCGCCGGGACGTTGATACAGGGTGCCGGTTTCGGTTGTGAAGCGACGTCCACGCATATAGGAGTAGGTGGTGCGCCGGTCCTTGCGGGTGGAGGCCTCATGGGCGGATTCGTTCAGTCGAGGGGCCGCATGGAAGATATGGCCGATTCCGTCGAACAGGGTGGACTTGCCGACGCCGGGGCGGCCGGTGAGCAAGGTGCCGTCGCGGTCCACATACAGTTCGTGCCGGCCGTGGAAGGTGCCCCAGTTGATGACCTGGATCGAGCACAGGCGCTGCTGTCCGGGGTTGATCGCCTCAC
Source organism: Micrococcaceae bacterium (assembly GCA_030452125.1). GTDB lineage: Bacteria > Actinomycetota > Actinomycetes > Actinomycetales > Micrococcaceae > Arthrobacter_H. Next base: position 16,686 of record JAKDMV010000044.1, on the reverse strand, counting down.
CGAAGGGCAGGGTCTGGGAGATGGTCACTGGGCCGCCCCTTCGGGGTTGGTGGTGGTCACGGGGTCATCTTCGGCGTCGTCGTCGGGCTCCCCGGAGTCGTCCTCCGGGTCATCGGGGACGACGTCGGAATCCAGTTCCAGCGTCGGCTCCATCCCCTCGTCGGCGGCCCGGTCCAGGGACTGCAGATAGGCGGGGATCTCATCGATCGAATCGAAGGGCAGGGCCAGCGCCAGGGCCCCGGAGACCCGGTATTCGTGGTCGAGTTCGGTGGGCAGGATCAGTTTCAGGGCAGCCAGCCGGGCCAAGGAGGAATCGGTGAGCTCCTCGAGCCGCTTATCGTCCAGGGCCCCGGGATGGCGATGCTCCTCGAGGAGCTCCCGGGCCCCGGCGCGGGAGATCACCGGATCGGTTCCGGTGCCGGCATGACGGTCCAGCAGCAGCCGCAACCGCAGCGCCAACAGGGTCTCCTCGCGGCGCAGCGGCTTGCGGGGCACGATCGCGGTGGTGTGGACGGTCTGGGTCGGCACCGGTACGAGCAGGGCGATCTTCCGTTCGGGATCGATCTGCAGCTTCAGGAACAGCTCGGCGACGAAGGCGGAGATTTCCCGGCGTCGGTCCAGCACCAGTTGCCACAGCCGCGCATCGGCGCTCCCGTCCAGGTAGGGGCCGCGCAGCAAGCGGATCAGCGCCTGGCGCAGCGCCAACTCGAATCTGCCGGTGTCCCCGTCGAAGAGCTCTCCCTCGGCCCGGCGGCCCGAGGGGGTCGCGGTGTCCGGGGTCTGGTCGTCGTCCCCGGAGGCACCGTGGGGGGCGAGGGCGGGGGATTCGGGGTCCGGGTGGCTCATTCGGTGTCCTTCGCGAAGGTGATCACGGGCAGGTAGGCGGTGCGTTCGGAGCCGTCGACCTGGCTGAAGGTGATCGACTCGAATCTGGTGGTGTCCACGTCCCGTCCGGCGGTGCGGGCGGCCTCGATGAGGTAGCGGATGGTGTTCACATGGTGGTCCCTGGTCTCGAGCCCGGCGAACACGGAACCGAGGGTGAGGGGGCCCGCGGCGGAGTCCACCGCGGTGGCGATGGCCGTGTCGAGCCGGTCGGCATCGGCCTTCGGGGTGCTGGGGGTGCGTCGGATGTCGGCGCTGCTCATCGCCGGCGGTTCGGCGAGCTTCGGTGGGGCCACATGCTCCTGGGGGTCGAAGATCCCCAGGCCCGACAGGGTCGAGAAGGCCGGGGCGTACAGCTTCACCGCAGTGACCGGGGTCCGGGGGCCGAGTGCCTCGGAACCGGCGACCGCCAGTTCGGCGCTACGCACCGTCCGGCGCAGCAGGACCGAATCGCGGAATTCGTCGGACTGGACGAAGGCGTGCAGGGATTCCGAGAGCTTGCCATAGCTCGAATGCACTTCGGCGGCCTGGCGGCGCAGCTCACGCAGCAAGGTGGCCAGGGTATGGCGTTCCTGGGCGTTGAGGCCATCGACGAAATCACGTTCGAGTACTTCGTTGATGGCCTGGCGGAAGCGGTGTTGCCGGGTCGGATCGTTGAGGAACTCGGTGAACCCCCGGAACGTCTCGCCTTCGGCGGTGCTGCGCAGTTGCCTATCACCTTCCAAGACCCGGCCGACGGCCACGCCCTTGGCCACCGAGCCTTCCATGATCTCCCGTCTGACCTGGTGGAGCATATGCCGTACACCGTCGCGCATGCGCTTGAAGTCGGCCGGCAGGTTCGCCGCCAGATCCAGGATGCTGCGTGCCGCGGCCATGGCCCCGTCGGCCGGCAACACGGCCGGGGCGGCCCCGGAACGCAGGGCCCGGACCCGTTCGGTGCGTTCGGCGATCTCGGCTTCGAGCTGGCGGATCCGCGCCTCGGGGTCGGGATCGGTTTCATGGGCCAGGGACTCGATGCTGGTCAGCAGGGTGTTCAAGCGCGAGGAGTTCAAATTGGTCCCCGAGCCGGAGAAGCCTTCGAGGAAGGTCAGCACCCGGGCGGTATGGGCGGTCGGCTCGTAGACGAAGGAGCCATCGATCAGCGGCCGCGCCAGATATCCGGCCCGCACCCAGGAATCGGCGTACTGCTGGGCCTGCCAGGCGTCGTTGAGCGGTGTCCCGGCGGAGCGGAGATGCCGTAGGAAGGCCTGCAACGAGGCATGGAACGCCTCCAACCCCACGCGGGGACGGGCCTGGGTGAACTCGGCCCGCAGGAACGCGACCGTCCACGGCGTCGCCGAGAGCAGCTTCCAGGCGGGGGAGGACCTGAATTCCTGCTGGTCGGCCCACGTCGCAACGGCGGGTTCGATTGAAGGCATCTGCTACTTTCCGCCCCACACGGTGGGGGACGACGATGGACGGGTGATGGTCGAAAAGGAAGCCGCGGCAGCGCGACGAACGGCGTTCGCACCGTCGAGGGCCGGATGGTCATTCTAGGCCACAACCGACGTGTCGCGTGCGTCCGGATCAAAGGTCGGGGCTAGCGTGGAAGACAGCGGATGTTTGATCGCACCCCCGCCGGCCTTCGTCCGCTCGACGTGCTGAAAGAGGTAGCAATAATGTCCTCCGCCAGGAGAACACGCTCCACCGGTGCCCTGCTTCTGTCCTCCGCCCTGGCCGTTTCCCTGGGCCTGTCGGGCTGCGCCGCGGAATCCGGTGGCCAGGAAGGGCCTCCCGGAGGGGGCGCCTGGGCCTCCGGGCCGGGCCTGGCACCAGACGGCGGATCCGAGGGGCCCTCGGCAGCGGACCAGCGCGAGGCCGCGATCGATGAGGCCAGGACGGCGGCGGCGCACTACGACTACTCCACCGCCCTGGAACAGCTCGAGGATCTCGAGGGCGGGGACGTGTCCGATCTCATCGACAAGATCACCGCGCAGCAGAAGAAGGCGGTGACCTGGGAGGACAACTCGAAGATCTCCCACCTGTTCTTCCACTCGCTGATCGTTGACCCGAAGCGGGCCTTCGCCCCCGGACCCAGTGCGCAGGGATATGCCGACTACATGGTCACGGTCAAGGAATTCAAGGCCATCCTCGCCTCCGTGTACGACAAGGGCTATGTGCTGGTCAACCCGCACGACATCGCCCGCGAAAACGCCGACGGGGAGATGGAATACCGGCCGATCAAGTTGCCGCAGGGCAAGAAGCCGCTGGTCCTCTCCGAGGACGACGTCAGCTATTACGAATACATGGACGGCGACGGCTTCGCCACGAATCTGACCCTGGACGACGACGGGAACATCACCAACACCTACCAGGACCCCTCCGGCACGACGGTCCATGGGGACTACGACCTGCCCACGGTCGTGGACGCATTCGTCCGTGAGCACCCCGATTTCTCCTACCACGGCAGCAAGGGCATCCTCGGACTGACCGGCTACAACGGGGTGCTGGGCTACCGCACCAGCGAGATCGAATACGGGGATGACCCGGAGGTCGACGTGAAGGCACAGACCAGGAAGGCGAAGAAGGTCGCCGGGGCCCTGAAGGACGAGGGCTGGGTCTTCGCCTCCCATACCTGGGGCCACTCCAACGTCACGAATTCGACGATGGCGCGGCTGAAGGCCGACACGAGGAAATGGGACCAGGAAGTCAGCCCCATCCTGGGGGACACCGACCTGCTGATCTTCCCGTTCGGCGCCGACATGTCGGGCATCGCCGCGTATTCCGGGGCGAAGTACGAGCTGTTCAAGAAGGCGGGCTTCGATTTCTACTTCGGCATCGACGCCTCGACCCCCGCCTGGATGCAGCTCACCGACGACTATGTGCGCCAGGCCCGCATCAACGTGGACGGGTTGAGCATGAACGCGGCGCTGAAGGGCAAGCACCACGTCCTGGAGAAGTTCTTCGACGTGGAGGAGGTCATCGACCCGGCCCGGAGCCGGCACGCCCCGAAGGACGAGGAATAGGTCGGCTCAGGCCTGCGCGGCGGTGAACTCCTCGGTGTCGATGGTCCGCTGTTGACCGGGGTTGTACCGGGCGCCGTGGATGGTCTGCGAGTTGATGATCGTCCCGACCTCGGCGGCCGTGGCCTCATCGAGGGCGACGGAACCGGCGTCCAGATTCTCGTCGAGGTGCCCGGTGCTGGTGGTGCCGGGGATGGCATGGACGTGATCGCCCTGGGCCAGGATCCAGGCCAGCGCCAGCTGGGAGCAGGTGAGGCCCAGCCGTTCGGCGACCCGGCGGAAGGAATCGAGCAGTTGAAGGTTGGCCGGATAGTTCTCGGCGGTGAAACGCGGCAACACGTGGCGCAGGTCCTGCTCCGGGAGTTGGGAGGGATCGAGTAGCGTGCCGGCCAGGAAGCCCCGGGAGAGCGGGCTGAAGGCCACGAACGAGGTACCCAGCTCGCGGCAGGCATCCAGCACGCCCAGTTCGGAGTTCCGGGTGGCCAGCGAGTATTCGTTCTGCACGGCGGCGATCGGATGTTCGGTTGCCGCCCGGTAGAGGGTGGCCGTGGAGACCTCCGACAGGCCGATGGCCCCGATGGCCCCTTCGGCCACGAGGTCGGCCAGGGCGCCGACGCTTTCCTCCACCGGCACGTTCGGGTCCAGGCGGTGCAGGTAGTAGAGGTCGATGAAATCGGTGCCCAGCCGGTCCAACGAGGCCTCGGCTTGGGCCCTGATGGTTTCGGGTCGGCCGTCGATGCGTCCGCGTTCTCCCGGAGCCATGATCTCCAACCCGCACTTGCTGGCCAGGAAGTAGTCGTCACGGCGTTTTCCCAAGGCGGCGCCGACGAGTTCCTCGTTGCACCCCCTGCCGTACAGGGTGGCCGTGTCGAAATGGTCCACCCCCGCATCGAGGGCGTGACGCAGGAGCCTGGCGCCGTCGGCGTAGCTCGGGAAGTTCGAATACCCGTGGCTGAGGTTCATGCACCCCAGCCCCAGCGGGTTCACCGGGGAACCCGCCAAATTGCGCATTTTCATGCCCCCTTGTCTAGCACGAGTTACCCGGGAGTTCGAACCCTTGGTGCACAGGGGCGGTGCCGGATCGCTACAGCGGTTCGGACAGCTCCCCGAGCAGCCGGGCCAGGTCCCGCTGGCTGCTGCCGGGCAGGGGGAGCAGCGGGCGGCGTGGTTCCCCGGAATCGATGCCTGCCGCACGGGCCAGGGCGTGGAGGTTGCTGAGTTTGCGCAACGCATTGAATTCGCGCATCAACGGGGTGAGTTCCTCCTGCAGCCGGTTCGCTTCGACGATGTCCCCGTCGACCAGGGCGGCCCGCAGCGCCCCGAAGTGGGCCGGCAGCACCGAAGCCGGTCCGGAATGCCAGGCGTCGGCGGCGAAGCCCGCCTCGGCGATCAACGCGTCCCCGCTCATGCCGTGGCTGAAACCGGGGTGGACGCGGGAGGCCAAGGCCTCGTGGCGTTCGATGAAGGTCGCCAGATCGGCGGCCGTTTCCTTGATCGCCACGATCGTCGGCTCGGTGGCCAGCTCGGCGATGAGGTCCAGGGAGAAGGAGAAGTTGGTGGTCGCCGGGTTGGAATACAGGCAGATGGGCAGATCCGAGGCGGCGGCAACCAGCCGGCACTGGGTGGCGACCTCGTCGTCGTTCAGGGGCACATAGGACACGGTGGAAAGCAGCAGCCCGTCGACTCCTGCCGCCACGGCCGCCTCGACGTGGCGCATCAGTTCGGCGGTGGATACGGCGCTGACCCCTGCATGGACGGGCAGTGCTGGATTGACCTCGCGGACGGTCTCGACGGCGGTGGTGATCACTGCGGCGCGTTCGGCGGCGTCGAGGTAGGCGAAACTACCGGAGGAGCCCAGCACGACGATGGAATCGACCCCCGAAACCGCCAGCGTGGATAGATGACGGCGCAGGGCCGGATGATCGATCGCCCCGGAGTCGTCGAAGGGGGTGACGGGATAGGCAACGAGACCGTGGAATGCACTCATGGCCACACGCTAGCAGGGGCCGGTCGCGGTTTCGTCCAATTCGCGGCGCCGACGCGAGGAGGTACGCTCCGAACACGGTTGATGTTCAGCGGCCGGGCCAACGATCGGGAGGACCCGAATGAAGCGCACCATGCAGGTCAGCGACAGCGTCGACATCAAGGTCGACGCCGAGACGATCTGGACCCAGCTCGCCGACCCCGCCCAGATGCCCCGCTGGAGCCCGGAAAACACCGGGGCCACGACCCCCGCGGTGGGCCGTCCGCTGCAGGTGGGAGAGATCTTCGAGGGGACCAATCGTCGGGGGCGGGCCCGGTGGATCACCCGGTGCGTCGTCACGGCGTCGGACCCGGGGCGACGTTTCGCCTTCGACGTGGGCAGGATCGGTGTCCGTCGGCCGATGCTCCGCGGCAGGATCGCCAGTTGGGCCTACGACCTCGACGACGTTGACGGGGGCACCCGGGTCACCGAGACCTGGACCGATGGGAGGTCTAAATGGCCGGACTGGCTTGCCGGGGCCTTTGACCGCGCCGTCACCGGCGGCCAGCTTTTCGCGGAGTTCCAGCGCAAGAACATCCGTCGCACGCTGAACACGATGCGGGGCGAGTTCGAGCACGACGGCTGAGCCCGCAGGACCTGCCCGGCATCGGGGCGGCTGGCACGGTGAGGCTCCAGCCTTGCTGCTTTAGCCGCAGAGCCCCACGAAAGCCCCGAGTTCGGCCAACCCCTCGGGGCGGGTGGGCAGGAAATTGGTCAGTTCGGGGGAACGGACGATGACGGTACGCCATTGTGCCCGCGACACGGCGACGTTGATCCGGTTGCGGTTGAGCAGGAAATCCATGCCGCGTGGGGTTTCCTCGGCGGCGGAGACCGCCATGGACACCAGCACCACCGGGGCCTCCTGGCCCTGGAACCTGTCCACGGTGCCGACCCGGACGTCCTCGTACCCGGCGGCATCGAGGGCCTCGCGGATCACGTTGACCTGGGCGTTGTAGGCGGCGACGACCAGGATGTCCCTGGGCCCCAACCCGCGGACCGGACTGCGTCCGCCGTCGTCCCAGCGCAGCCCCAGATGCCGGCCGACCTGGGCGGTGATCTCCTCGGCCTCCTCGAGGCTGGAGGTCGCGTTGCCGTGGTGCTCCACCAGCACGGTGCCGACTCCCGGGGCGACCCCCTCGAGGTGGCGCCGCGCGGCGGCCGGGGCCGAGGCCAGGCGCCCGGCATAGCTCAGGACCGAGACCTTCGCACACAGGGCCGGGTGCATGCGCCAGGAATCCGGGAGGAAGTAGCCCAACCGTCCCGGGAGGGTGGCGGCCCCTTCGGAAAGCCAGCCCAGTGCCGAATCGTCGACGGGTTCGGGGTGGGTCCCCTGGGTGACCTGGGGCAGCTGCCGCGGATCACCGAGCAGCAGCAAACGGTCCGCGGCCCGGGCGACGGCGAGCGTATTGGCCAGTGAATACTGCCCGGCTTCGTCGATCACCAGCAGGTCCAGGCAGCCGGCGGGAACCTGTTTTCCGGTCATCGTCCAGGCCGTCCCGCCGATCAGCGCCCCGCCCTCGGACTCGAGGAGGGCGGCGAACTTCTTGTCATCGGTCACCGACCAGGGGGAGGGGACGAGGGGGTCCTTGGGCTTCTTGGCCACCCGCTCCGGATCGACCCCCGCCTTGCTGATGGCCGCTCCGAGCATGTTCTCCACGACCGCATGGGATTGGCCGACCACCCCGATCTTCCAGCCGCGGTCCAGCAAGGCGGCGATGACATGGGAGCCGACATGGGTCTTGCCGGTACCGGGAGGGCCCTGGACGGCCAGATAGGAGCGATCCAGGTCGGCGACGGCCTCGGTGATCGCCCCGATATGGTCCCCCCGGCCTTCGTCATCGACGGTGACCGCGGGAAGGCCGTCCAGACTGGCCAGCCGCGGGGTGGACCGGCGCAGGATATCCAGCCCCGGGTGGTGGGGCAGTTTCGGCGGGGTGGTGATCACCGGCAGGGCCTCACCCGGGTCCGAGGTGGGGGAGGGCACCACCAGGGTGGAGCCGACCTGGCGGGCCAGCTCCGCCAACGATTCGCGGATGCTGACGGTCATGATGGGCCGCCCCGGGGTCAGTGCCATGGGTGTCTGCGGGTACGGGGGGATCCTCCCGCTGGATTTCTCGGCGACCGTGAGGACCGTGGCGTGGCCGCTGACCTCCACCGACAATAATGCGGTGTCGAAGATCCCGCCCCGCGCCGCGGGGACCGGATGGCCCTCGGCATCGACCGGGACGTCGGCGCCGGAGGGGACGGGGGGACCATACATGCGGAACCAGTTGGTGCCGGGGCGCAGATCGGTTCCGTCGGAGGCGGTTCCGGTCAGTTCCAGGACGCGGCGTTCGGTGCGGGCGCGCGGTGGCCGGGTCCAGTCCTCGAGGACTTCGGCGGAGTCCACGAGGAAGACTCCCCGGGTTTCGGCCCAGTCCTCGGTGGGGGATTCGAGCCGGTCGAAGTGGCCCCACCAGAACTGCTTGTCCTCGCGCCGGTGGTAGCCGGTGGCGGCGGCGACCATGGCCACTGCGGCGTGGTCGGCCCGTGCCGCCGGGCGGTCCGTGTCCGGAAGGGATGAGAAATCGGCGTCGAGCTCCAGATAGGACTGCAGCCTCAGTTCCTCGGCGCTGGGCTCATACGCGTCCGGTGCCGGGGCCCCGGTGCCGGGCAGGACGCCGGTGGCCGTGCCGGGCGACGGGTCGGGGGTCGGCTCGTCGGCGGCCAGTGAGAGCAGCCAATCACGCAGGCGCAGCGTGGAGAGGCAGTCGTATTCGTTATAGGCGGAGATCGAGGCCAGGGTCGATGCGGCGGCCTCGGTGTTCCCGGCCTCGCGGTCGGCGGCGTAGATCGCATAGGCCACGACCGAGGCCCCCGCGTTGGTGACTCCGTCCCGCGGGCCATCGGCGCCCATGTAGAGCGGTTCGAGCTTCTTGATCGAATAGGAGCTTTCCGAGATGCGCACCGAATGGCGGACGGTGTCATACAGGTCCACCAGCAGGGACTCGCGCAGCCAGGCATCCACGGTGTCTTCCCCGGCGGTGTGCCGGACCGAGAGGTTGCGCAGCGCAGACTTCTCGTAGGGGGCGTAGTGGTAGACGTGCAGGTCGGGCCACCGCTGACGGCGTTGTTGGATATAGTCCAGGAAGTCCAGGAACGCCCGTTTCTCCCCGGCGCGGGAATGCGCCCAGAACGGGCGGAAGACGGGGGTGCCGGTGTCGTGTTCGATGACGCCGAAGAGATACTCGATACCCCAGGTGCCGGTTTCGGGGTCCTGCCAGAGCGGGTCGCCCTCGAAGTCGAAGAAGATGTCGCCGTCGCTGGGGGCCGGTAGCTCGCCGATGGCATGGGTGGGCTGCACACGGTAGGAGACCGTGTGCTCCCCGACGCTGGCGGACCCGTCGAATTCCATCAGCCCGGTCTGGGCCCTGGCTTGTTCGCGGAGACGGCCCAGACCCGAATCCGGGTCCTCTCCGGCGGGGGCCGGCTGCTCGGCGAGTTGATGCATGGTGGTGATGCCCTCGGCCATCAGGGTCCGCCGTCGTGCCGCAGTCATGCCGCCGATGAGCAGCAGGTCATCGTGGGCGGCGACCTGTTCGGCACAGTAATCACAGGTCCCGCACCGCCGCAGTCCGGGACGGTTCCAGTCAACGGTGGTCCCCGCGGCGCGGTGTTCGGCGGTCAGCCGGCGAAAACGCGTCCGGAGCTCGCGGTAGGCGGGCAGCAGATCGGGCATCGGATGGTCGCTGTGTTCGAGGTCGCCCAGCACCAGGGTCGCCACCGGGGAGGGGTCGAATCCCAGACGTTCGAGCTGGTCCCCGTAGGCGGCCAGTTGCAGCAGTGCGGTGACCCGGGCATGGCGGGCCAGTTTCGAGTCCCAGACGGCGTAGCGGCCGTCGGCCCCGCGGACGATGAAGTCGGCGAACCCGAGGAATTCGCCGTCGAAGAAGGTGGCCTGGAAAACGACGTCGGCCCCGAGGGTGAGGGCCTCGGTGGTGTCGGCAGCCAGCCGTTCAAGCGTGGCCCGGTCCATGGTGGGGGCCTTGTTGATCCGGCGGACCCCCGTGCCGCTGGCCTGGTCCCAGGGACCGTGGGTGTGTTCCAGCTGCTCCAGGACCCGTTGTTCGTGGACATCACCGAGGTCCGCGGCGCGGGATGCCATGGCGTCCTCGGGGAAGTCTGGTTTCTCGCGGCGGCCCAGTTTGACGTCGAGTTTATACAGACTCTGGTATTCGCATTCGCTGGCCGTGACCAGATCGGAAGCCGAGAAAACCAAGGGTGGCGGCTCGGTGGCCTCCACGGCATCCAGCAGGAACATCCACACTCCTTCTCATCTCAGCCGCGGACCTACCAACGGACAGGGCTCGAATCTAACAGTGCCGACCGACGCTTCGGGAACCAGGCACGTGCCTCTTGTGCTCCGCGTTGCGGGGAACCTACGGTGGCCGGACAGGACAACCGCCGGGTCACCGGGCAGCAAGCCCGCCCAGGGCCCGGGAAGGGACCAATGGAATCCTGGGGAGGAGCGGGCCATGCTGAAGATCATCACCCCCTTGGCCTGGGTGTTCATGGTCGCGACCATCGCCCTCGGCGCCGTCTCGCTGGCCACGGATGCGGACCTCGTTGCCTATATGCTGCCGTGCCTGGCCCTGGCCGTGGCCCTGTCCGTCCTGCGGCTGACACTGATCCGTCGCAGGCACGCGGAGTCCACGGCCGGCTAGGTTCTTGTCCCCGCCTGCCGGTCCGCCAGGGCTGCCGCAGGCACCGCGGCGGCAGGGGACGGCGAAGGCCCGCCCGGCACCAGGTGCCGGACGGGCCAACGGAATCGTGCAAGACCCGGTCAGGGCCCGACGGGCTGCGCCGCCTCCGGGTTCACGATGGTGACATCCGTGTGGGCGGTACGCCAGATCTCCTGGCTGGCGGAGGCGTCCATGAGCGCGGAGAGCCCGCCATGGGTCGGGGCCCCGATGACCAGGGACCTGGCTTGGATGCGGTTGGCATATTCGGCCACCGCTCGTCCGGCACCGGCATGGTCCTCGGGGCGGCCCGGCCCGGTGCCCAACACGTATCCGGCGGCGCCGACGCCTGCGGCGGCGAGGCGATCCAACTGGGCGCGCACGGCTGCCGACGCCGTGTCCAGGTCCTCGCCGTCGATTGCTGCATCACTGGCGATGGCCGATTCCAGGACGTGGATCACGTCGACCCGAAGTTTCGCGGCGGCGGCGACCCGCAGGGCCTTGTCCACGATCCGGTCGGCGGAGTCGGAGGAGCCGATGGCCGCCACGACGGCTCCCTGGAGCCCTTCGGGGACGACGGCGGTGGCTGCATGTTCGACGGGGATGATCCGGCGGTCGGCAATGGCCAGGGCGTCTTCGGGTGCTTCGAGACCCGGTTCCCCGGTGGAGCCTGCCGCCGCTGTATCGGCGGCTTGTGCTTCTTCGGCCTTGCGGAGGAGCTTATGTCCCGACATCAGGATGACCAGGCCGATGACCAGGGCCACGGCGCCGAGGATGAAGGGCACATGCATGTTGTAGTGCTCCACCAGTTTGCCGGCGGCCAGCGGGGCCAGGCCGCCGCCGATGAAGCGGACGAAGCCGTAGGCGGCCGAGGCGACGGAGCGTTCGACCGGTGAGACGGTCATGACGGCCTGCGTGGTAACCGTGTTGTTGATGCCGATGAAGATGCCGGTGGCGATGACCGCCGGAATGAGCACCGAGGTGTTGTGCACCCAGATGCCGATGATCAGGATCGTCACGGCGAAGAGCGAGAGGTTCATGTACAAGGTGCCGGCGATGCCGAGCTTGCGCTGCAGCCAGGGGGCCCCGAAGACGGAGAACCCGGCGACCAGGACACCCCAGCCGAAGAACACGAAGCCCAGGTGGATCGCGTCCAGGCCCATCGGGAAGGGGGCGTAGCCCAGCACGGTGAAGAACGCCCAGTTGTAGAACAGGGCCATCAGCGACATGGTCAGCAGACCGCGGTGGCGCAGGGCCTTCAGCGGATCCAGGATGGAGGTCTTCTTCACGGGTTTGGGCGTGGGCTCCACCAGCACGATGGTGGCGATCAGGGCGATGAGCATCAGGCCGGCGACCCCGAAGAAGGGGCCGCGCCAGGAGATGGAGCCCAGCAGGCCGCCAACCAGCGGCCCGGCGGCCATGCCCAGGCCCAGGGCCGCCTCGTAGAGCACGATGGCCCCGACGAAGCCGCCGCTGGCCGAGGCCACGATGACCGCCAACGAGGTGGCGATGAACATCGCGTTGCCGACACCCCACCCGGCGCGGAAGCCCACGATGCCGTCGATGGACCCGGAGAAGCCGGCCAGGGCGGCGAAGATGACGATGATCGTCAGGCCGTAGACCAGGGTGCGTTTGGCCCCGATGTGGCTGGAGATCCACCCGGTGAAGAGCATCGCGACGGCGGTAACCAGCAGGTAGCTGGTGAACAGCAGCGTCACCTGGCTGGGCGAGGCCTCCAGCTGTTCGGAAATGGCGGGGAGGATGGGGTCCACCAGGCCGATCCCCATGAAGGAGACGACGCAGGCGAAGGCCAGCACCCAGACGGCTTTGGGTTGTTTGAAGGGACTGGCCGGCCGGGAAGGGCTGGTCGTTGGTGCTCCGGTCATCGGTGCTCCAATCGAGGGATATGGGATGGGTTGGTGCTGTGCTTATTTGCCGTCGGGGCGTTGGTCGGGGACTGCGTCGATGAGCCGGCGCAGGGCCCCGGTCGCGGCGATGATCGAATGCTGATCGGTGGCATCCAGTGCGGCCAGCAGCTCGGCGACGCCTTCGCTGCGGCGTTGGCTCCGGGCGGCCAGGGCTGCCAGGCCGGTGTCCGTGATCGAAATCAGGACGGCTCGACCATCGCTGGGATCGGGGACCTGCTGGACCAGGCCTTCGCGTTTGAGCCGGCCGACGGCCTGGGTCATCGAGGGCTGGCTGACGCCCTCATGGGCGGCCAGTGCCGTCAGGCGGGCGTCTCCATGGCGTTTGAGCGAGGCCAACGCCGAGTAGACGGTCAACGAGTAGTTCCCGGGTGGGGTCAGCCGCCGGGAGAGCCGGAAGAGTTCCTCCAGCAGCCCGGCCACGTCGGAGATTTCCTCCGGCTCGGGGGCCCGCGTCATGTTTTGCATAAGTTATTTATATCAAAGACCTATGCAATTTAAGAAATAATGTGTCCTGGGGAACGACGCCAGCGGGTCGGGTCGGCCCTTCAGCGGTTCGTTTCGTCGTGGAAGGTCTGGTCGCGTTCGCGCACGGCTGCCTCGCGGAAGCTCTGCTCCACGCGGGTGTAGGCGTCGCGGGCCACCGCCTTCCAGAAGGAGAGGGCCAACGACGGATCATCGGCCTCGAGGTGGGCGATGGCTTCGGCGGGCAGTACCTTGAGCTGGACCCGCCCCTCGGCCGTGACGCGCAGGGACTGGCCGCGGTCCCCGCCCAGAGCGATCTCGCCGAAGGTCATGCCGGCACCCAGTGTCGCATGGCGGAACCGGTGTCCCTGTTGGGTGCTGGTGGTGGCCACCTTGCCCGAGAGAATGAAATAGACGCCGCCGAACTTCTGTCCCACCCGCCGTATGACCTGCCCGTCGTCGTAGGTGCGTTCCTCCATATGCGTTTCAAGGGCAGTGATCTGTTCCGGCTCCAGGGGCCCCACGGCGGGGAAATCGGGCAGCCGTACGACGTCGGGGACCAGCCCGGGGCCGCCGTGCAGGGCAATGATCCACTCCTCGGCCCACTCCACCGCGTCGTTGCGGGTGCCGAAGACGGGGACGTCGTTGCGCCCGGCGGTCATGGCATCGGCGATGACCCCCTCGGTTTCGATCAGGATCAGCCGGCGTTTCTCCTCGACCAGCCCGTCGCGCACCTCGGAGAGCATGGTCAGGGCCACATCCCCGACCTCGTCGATCCGGCGCACGTCCAGGATCACCAGCTCCACCTCTTCGGGCAGCGCACTGATGGCCCGGACCATCGACTCGGCGCCGGCGAAGAGCAGGTCCCCGTTCAGTTCGAGGATCTGCGCCCGGTGCCCGTGCTCTTCGAGCACCGCCGCGGCGTCGTCGTTGTGGCGGACCCCGGAGGGAGCCTCGGTCAGGTCGTAGCGTTCGCTGATGACCGAGCGGCCCATGCGGGCCGCCCGGACGAAATGCAGTTCCATGTCCGCGGCCATGCGTTCGGAGGCGGCCACCCCGCGCACGGGGGAGCCGTGCTCGTTCAACGGCGGGGAATAGACCGCCAAGCCCAACTGGCCGGGAAGGACCGCCAGCAGGCCGCCGCCGACCCCGGATTTGGCGGGCATGCCCACGGCGCTGGTCCACGATCCGGCGTCGTCATACATGCCGCAGGTCATCATCACCGAAAGCACCCGCTGGACCGAATCGATCCCCATGACCTCCTTGCCGGTGAGTGGCTGCGTGCCGCCGTTGGCCAGGGTGGCGGCCATGAGGGCCAGATCCCGGGCGTTGACCATCACCGAGCATTGGCGGAAGTAGTTGCGCAGCGCCTTTTCCGGGTCGTGTTCGATGACGTTGAAGCTGCGCAGCAGGTTGGCCATGGCCCGGTTGCGGTGGCCGGTGCGGATCTCCGAGCGGTAGATCGATTCGCGGACCTTCAACGGCCGGCCGGCGAAATCCGAATAGGTGGCCAGGATCCTCTCGAAGCCCTGGCGTCCGCCCGAGCCCTTGATCAGCGAGGTCGCGGCGATGGCCCCGGCGTTGATCATCGCGTTGGCCGGCCGGCCGGTGCCCTCGGAGAGCGAGATCTCGTTGAAGGCATCACCGGAGGGTTCGACGTCGATCTTCTCGTCCACCGCGTCCGGGCCCAGGTCCTCCAGGGCCAGGCCGTAGGTGAACGGCTTGGACACCGATTGGATCGAGAACTCGGTATCGGCATCGCCGACCTCGTAGACGTAGCCGTCGACCGTGGCCAGGCAGATCGCGAAGTCGTCGGGGTTGCCATGGGAGGTCGCGGGGATGTCCTGGTAGGGGGTCCCGTCGCGCAGGCTCGACAATTCGGTGTGCAGCCGTCGCAGGTAGCTCTCGATGGGGGATTGCATACCCACACAGTAGCGGCAGCGCCGGGGCCCCGGCGGGCGAAACCCCGGCCCCGGGACTAGACGATCCGGGCGAGCGCCGCCAGCAGGTCCTTCACGCGCCGGTCCTGGTCCTCGGAGAGCATCTCGTTGATCAGGAAGGAGAAGCCGATGTTCTTGCCCGGCCAGGCCCCGTGGAGTCCGCCGCCGGCACCGGAATGTCCGAAGGCCGGGGCCACGGGGCCGTAGGTGCCGATCGGGTCGGCGAGCTCGTAGCCGAGGCCGAAGCGCAGCGGACGGTCGTTGACCGCGTCGACGCCTTCGGACCAGGTCCCGGTGGCGTCGGCCAGGGCCGTGGGATCCACCAGGGTCTGTCCCGGGGCGGCCAGCTGGGAGTAGAGGCTGGCCATGGATTCGGCGGTGGCGATCCCTCCGCCGGCAGCCAATTGCCCGCGGCGCATCTCCACCGAATTGAAGCAGTCCTTCTCCCCGGTGAGCGAGCCCGCATACATCCGGTCCACGATCCGGCGTCGTTCGGCATCCTTGAGGAAGGTGCTGATCGCGTAGTCATCGGCCCGGAAGATGGTCGCGACCCTTCCGTCGAGTTCCGGGGGCAGTCCCAGGTGCAGGTCCAGGCCCAACGGCTCGGCAAGCAGTTCGCGGATGAGGGTGCCGATGTCCTGGCCGGTGGCCCGGAGCAGCAGCTCGGCCATCAGGTACCCATAGGTGATCGCATGGTAGGCGACCTTCGTCCCCGGTTCCCACAGCGGGGCCTGGGCGGCCAGGATGGAGGCGTTGAGCCGGTTGTCGTACCTGGTGTTTTCCCCGTCGGGTTCGGGGTCCACATAGACCAGCCCGACCGTGTGGTTCAGCAGCATCGACACCGGCACGTCGGCCTTGCCGGCTGCGGCGAACTCCGGCCAGTAGTCGGCGACCGGACGGCGGACGTCGAGTTGGCCGCGGCCGACGACGATCGCGGCTACGGTCGCCACGAGGCCCTTGGTTCCCGAGAACAGCACGGCACGGGTGTTTTCGTCCCAGACGGCCGGGCCGGCCAGTCCCGGTGCCGGGTCCATTCCGGCCTTCACCGTCGTGCCCCCATGGAAACGGGCCACGGGGGCGCCTTCGCGGTAGACACAGAAGGACATCCCGCCGGCGCTGGCCTGGAGGTGTTTGGCGAACGTCTCCTGCAGCATGGCGAAGTCCGCCGCGGGCAGAGCCGCATCGTTATGGGATTGCAGGGTGAGGGATGCCGAACCGCCCGCTGGTGAAGGCGCTGGCGAGGTGTCGGTGGGCATGGTGGGAGCTTCCTTAGAACGTGGGGACATGGTCGAGCAGCTGACGGGTGTAGGCGTGCTGCGGGTTGTTCAGCACCTCTTCCGTGGGGCCCAGATCCACGATCAGTCCGCGCTGCAACACGGCCAGCCGTTGGGAGATATGCCGGGCCAAGGCGATGTTGTGGGTGACGAAGAGCATCGACATCCCGGTGTCCAACTGCAGGGTGCGCAGCAGGTCCAGGATGGAGGCCTGGACGGAGACGTCCAGGGCGGAGGTGATCTCGTCGCAGACCAGGACCGAGGGCGCGTTGACCAGGGCGCGGGCGATGGCAGCACGCTGGCGCTCGCCACCGCTGAGTTCGCCCGGCCGGCGGTCCAGGTAGCTGGAGCCCAGCTTGACCTGGTCCAGCGCCTCGTGCACCAGGGTGCGGCGTTTGCGCCGACTGGATATCCCGGCCATCTCCAAGGGCACCTCCACCGATTCGCAGATGCTGCG
>JAKDMV010000153.1 GCA_030452125.1 Micrococcaceae bacterium | reverse complement strand
TCATGGGCCGCCGAAGGCTTCTTCGGCAGGGTCATGTGCACTGCCTTCTTCGCCGCCGAATCATAGGTCCACAGGCTGGTGCCATTGAGGATGACGTCCTGCTCCTCCATGTCTCCCAAGACCTGCAGCCGGGCCTGATCGGCACCATCGACAAAGACCCGGGCCTTATGGCTGTCGGAGACCAGGCTCAGTAGTTTCGCCAGTGGTGCGTCGCTGGAGTCACCGGCCCCGGGGGCCCCTGACGGTTCCGAAGCCGGGGCGGATTTCGCCGCGTTCGATGGCCCGTCATCGTCCGAGGGCGCCTGGGCCGGAGGGCCGAAGGAGGCGGGGGCCCCGGCGTCGGGCAGTGCCGGTAGACCCAACCGGGTGGAGGTGCCGAACTGGCCGGAATACGCCTCGAGATCGGACGCGGCCATCAGTTCGATGACCTGTTCGGGCGTTTTGGCCTCCAGCTCCGGGGCGGCCGAAGCAGACACATTGGCTCCGACTGCCACGGCGGCGATCGCTGCCGGAATGGCTACGGCGGGCATCCACTTCTTGCTGGCTGGTTTCATATCACTTTCCGATCGGCACTAACCCCTGCCCCTACGGTACGCCGGGAACCCGGCCGGGGCGAGGCCCGCGGGCCGCTGCTCAGCGGTTTCCGGAGCCCACCGGGGCCTGGGGCTCCGCGACCCGCTGGCCGATCGCCGGGCGGCCGGCCACGGCGATGACCGCCGCCCCGAACACCAGGGCCAGTGCCGCCATGATCCACAATCCGGCGTCCCAGGAGCCGGTGGACAGCCGCAGGGAGCCGACGACGGCGGAGCCGATCGCGGCCAGCACGAACCCGATCCCCTGGGCCAGGGCCGAGAGGGTTCCCGCGGCGGCGGGGCTGGCCGCCTTGGCCACCAGCAACGACATCGCCACCCCGAAGGCCCCGCTTTGCAGCAGTCCCAGCAGGGAGACCAGCGCGAACGCCTGCCCGGGAACGACGACGGTCAACCACAGCACGCCGCCGGCGATACCGACGCCGATGACGAGGGCGGTGACCCGCAGCATGACCGGACGGACCACGAGCATCGGGGTGATCATGGTGGAGATGAAGCCCACGACGCTGAACCAGGCCAACAGGTTCGCCGCGGTTCCCGCATCCGTTCCTGCTTCGCCCAGCACCGTGGGCAGCCATCCGGCGACGAAGAAATACAGTACGGCCTGCAGCCCGAAGACCACCACGATCAAGGAGGTGGTCCAGCGTTGTCCGGCGGCCCGGGGGACGACTCCGTAACCGGTGGATGATCTACCCGTCCACGCCTCGGAGTCCTCCACCGTTCCGTGCGCTGCGGCACGGCGGGCCAGATAGAGCACGGCGCCGGCCAGGGCCGCCAGCAGGGCCCAGACCCCCAGGGCGACGGCCGCGGAGACCGCATCGGAGAGTTGCCGGGTCAGCGCCGCGCCCAGGGCCGCCCCCACGGCGAACATGGTGGTGGCCACCCCGATCGCCCGGGGGCTCGCCTGGAGTTGCTTGAGGTATTGCGGCATCAGCACGGAGCCGCCCATGATCGCCGCACCGGCGACCAGGGTCCCGGGCAGCAGGAGCACCGGGAAGAGGACCCGCAGCAGCAGGGCGGCGGCGAGCACCCCCATGGACAGCAGCAACGCCCCGTTGACCCCGAATCTGCGGGCCAGCCGGGGCACCAGGGGTGCGCTGAGCCCGAAGGCCGCCACCGGCAGCGAGGACAGGACCACGATGCCGGTATCGGAGACCCCCAGCTGGGCCGGCAACTGGTCCAGGACCGAGGCCACGGAGGTGATGGCCGGGCGCAGGTTCAACCCGACCGCTGCCGCGGCGAACAGTCCCAGCAGCCGGGCGGCGTCGGAACCGGAGGACGGCGGCGACGGGGGCGAGGTATCAGCTGACATGGAGTCCTTCGGCGACGACGCGGCCGTCGTGCAGTACGGTGCGGTCGGCCTCGCGGTCCATGATGGCGCTGGTCACCGTCTCGCCCGGGCAGAGCAGCAGGTCCGCACGGTCCCCCACCGCGAGTCCCGGGCGGTCGGCGACGTCTCCCAGTCGCGGGGCGGTGCGGTCCATGATCGAGGCCCCGCCGATGGAGGCGATGGCGGCGCAGTGGGCGATGTCCTCGTCGCGGCGCAGCTGATGGGTGAAGGCCAGTTGCCAGGTCCGATCCAGCAGATCGCAGTTGCCGTAGGGGCTCCAGTAGTCGCGTTGGCCGTCCTGGCCGAGCCCGACCCGGATTCCTGCCGCGCTCATCGCGGCCAGGTTGAACTGCGGGGCGGTCCGCGCGGGGGCGATCGTGGTCCAGGAGATGTCCAGTTCGGCCATCTGGTCCATCATGGCCGCGGTCACCGCGTCGGAGACGGCCCCGAGCTCGTAGGCGTGGGAGAGGGTGACCCGCCCCTGCATCCCCAGGGCCCGGACGCGTTCGAAGACCAGCTCGGCGCTGAAGACGGCCAGCTGGCCGGGTTCGTGCAAGTGGATGTCGACATCGACGTCGTACTTTTGCGCCAAATCGAAGACCACGTCCAGATGCTTCACCGGATCGCGGTCCAGCTGACAGGGGTCGATCCCGCCCATGACCGAGGCGCCGAGTTTCAGCGACTCCTCCAGCAGGTCGATGGTCCCGGGCTCGATGAGCAGGCCGGCCTGCGGGAAGGCCATGATCTGGACCTCGGCGGCGTGGGCGAACTTCTCGCGGGC
This sequence comes from Micrococcaceae bacterium, assembly GCA_030452125.1. GTDB lineage: Bacteria > Actinomycetota > Actinomycetes > Actinomycetales > Micrococcaceae > Arthrobacter_H. The sequence goes on along the minus strand of JAKDMV010000153.1, from coordinate 1,566 downwards.
GGCGAGCACGGCCTCGAACTTCTCCAGTCCGGCGTCCACATCGATTTGGGCGAAGCTGCGCACCCGGGTGGTGCCGTAGGCGATCATGCGTTCCAGGGTTCCGGCGACGCGTTCGGGCAAGGGGACCTCGGCGTGGCGCCAGTTCGCCCGGTCGTTGAGCATCATCGCCCAGACCCCGGGCCCACCGGTGTGTTCGCGGAAGGGCAGTCCGATCCGGGTGGAGTCCAGATGGACGTGGACATCGGAGAAGGACGGCAGGAGCAGTCGTCCCCGGCCGTCGAGCTGGTCGGCTCCGGCGGATGGCGTCCCGGGCGCGGGGTTGCCGGCGGTCCCGCCTGCTGCCGTATGGGGCCTGATCGCCGTGATGCGGGCGCCTTCGATTTCCACGTCGGCGGCTTCCCCGCCCCATGGCCTGACATTGCGGATCAGCATCGCCGAAACCCCTCTCTTTTCCGTATCCCAAAAGTATCATTCCAAAATAGACCCTCAAGGGGAAGGGGGTCGGGGTGCCGGATATCCTGCGGTTCGAGGGCCGGAACGTCAGACGGGGTGCGGCAAGGCGCCGTCCACGGGCGGTTCGGCGGCGACGATGGCGGACAGCAGCCCGGGGAAGCGTTCGTCGAGGCAGGCGGTGCGCAGCGAGTTCAGGATGGCGGTGCCCCGGTAGCGCTGTTCGATGACCCCCGCCTGCCGCAACACCCGGAAATGGTGGGTGGAGGTCGACCGGCTGACCGGCAGGTTGAATCCGATGCAGGCCTGGTCCTGATGTCCGTGGGCCAACTGGACCACGATCCGCCGCCGGATCGGATCGGCCAGGGCCGCCAGGACGGCATCCAGGTTCAGTTCACCGGTCTCGGGGTGCTCCAGGGTGCGGGGGGAAGTCATCAACCCATCTTCCGGTACGGGAAATGATTAGCTAATACGAGAACCATCGTACTACGCTGGTCATCGTACTTCATCCCCGATCGATTCGTTTCGTCCCCGATACCCACCGCCGCTCCCCCGGTCCGGCGCACCGCAAAGGACACCATGCTCACCGTCAACGCCTATGCCGCCCCCGCCGAGAACGAACCCCTGGTCCCCACCACACTCCAGCGTCGCGACGTCGGCGTGAACGACGTGCTCATCGACATCAAATATGCGGGCATCTGCCACTCCGACATCCACACGGTCCAGGGCGACTGGGGTGAGCAGCACTATCCGCTGACCCCGGGCCACGAGATCGTCGGGCTGGTCACCGAGATCGGTTCCGGGGTCACCAGCCACCAGGTCGGAGATAAGGTCGGCGTGGGCTGCCTGGTCAACTCCTGCCGCGAGTGCGAGAACTGCCTCAAGGGCGAGGAACAGTTCTGCACGAGCGGCAACGTGGGCACCTACGGCGCCGTGGACCGCGACGGAACCATCTCCCAGGGCGGCTACTCCACCGCCGTCGTCGTCGACGCCGACTTCGTGCTGTCCATCCCCGAGGCCCTGGACTTCGCCGCCGCCGCTCCGCTGCTCTGCGCCGGCATCACCACCTACTCACCGTTGCGGCACTGGAACGTGGGCCCCGGCTCCCGCGTCGCC
>JAKDMV010000043.1 GCA_030452125.1 Micrococcaceae bacterium | reverse complement strand
CGGGTCATCGATGGCCGGACTACCGGCCCACCGAGGCCCGCCCTGTGCGGCTAGCCCTTCGAATCCTTGGCCGGAGCCGACCCGTCCTGACCCGGGATCGGGTTGTCCGAGGACTTCTCCTTATCGGTTTCGACCGGCTCACCGGAGATCTTCCCTTCGAGCTCCAGTGCCTTGTCCAGTGCGTCGCCGAGCTTCTTCTGCTCGTTGCCGTACGTGGCGAAGTCACCATCGGACAGGGCCTTCTGGCCAGCCTTGATGGCCGAGTTGGCGTCCGCCAGCGCTTCCTTGAGCTGCTGCTGCTCGTTCGCCGGAGCCTCTTCAGCACCTGCTCCGCCCTCGTCGTCGTCGTGCTTCTTGCTCCCGTCGCCCTCACTCGTCTCGGCACCCGAGGAACCTTCGAAAAGCTGGTCCAGGGATTCGGACAAGGTATCGGCGAAGCCGACCTTGTCGCCGAAGGAGGTCAGCACCTTGCGCAACGTCGGGTAGGACGTCTCGCCGGTGGACTGGACGTATACCGGCTGCACGTACAGCACGCCACCGCCGACCGGCAGCGAGAGCAGGTTGCCGTTGATGACCTTCGAGGCACCGGAACGCAGCAGGTTCAACTGGGTCGACACCGTGGTGTTGGAGTCGAAGTTCTGCTGTGCCTGGCCCGGCCCGGGGACCACGGTGGAACGCGGCAGTTCGAGCAACCGCAGCGTGCCGTAGCCATCGGACTTCTTCCCCTTCTTGTCCCCGGCGTCGGCCTCGGCCGAGAGGAAGCCATAGAGCACGTTGCGCTGCTGGCTTCCGGCGCTGGTCTTGGGGATGAACGTGCTGGTGAGGGAGAACGTCTCCTTCTTCTGGTCCGGCATGCGCAGCGAGAGGTAGTACGGCGGCTGCGGTACCGGGTTGTCCGGTGTGGTCGGGTCGTTGGGGACCGACCAGGCGTCGTTGGACTCGTAGAAGTCGTCGGGATCGGTCACGTGGTAGTCGCCGAGCAGGGTCCGCTGGACCTTGAACAGGTCCTCCGGGTACCTCACGTGGCTCATCAGGTCCCCGGAGATCTCCGAAATCGGCTTCACCGTGGTGGGGAAGACCTTCTGCCAGGCCTTCAGCAGCGGCTCGTCGGGCTCCCAGGCATACAGGTCGACCGAACCGTCATAGGCATCGACGGTGGCCTTGACGGAGTTGCGGATGTAGTTCACCTTGCCCGAGAGCGTCGCGGTCCGGTTCTCACCGGTCAGCGAATCGCGCACGGCGGTGTCGAGCTGCTGCTCGGTGGAGTACGGGAAGGAACTGTTGGTCGTATAGGCGTCCACGATCCACTTCACGCGGCCGTCGACGATGGCCGGGTAGGTATTCGAGTCGGTCGTCAGATACGGGGCGACCTTCTGCACCCGGTCCTTCGGGGACCGGTCGTAGAGGATCTGCGATTCGTTGTTGATGGCGTCCGAAAGCAGCAGGTCCGTGGAGCTGAACTTCAGCGAGTAGACCAGTCGGTTGAACAAATTGCCCACGATGGGCCCGCCGTCTCCTTCGAACGTGGTCTTGGCGTCGCCCTCTCCGGACTGGTCCGAGGGGTGGTCCAGTTCGCGGGCGGTCCAGTCGTCGGGGCCACCGACCACCGAGTATTCCGGAGAGAATTCACCGAAGTAGATCCGGGGCTCGTAGGTGGAATCGTCGGCCAGCACGCCGGTGGTCGGGATCCCGGAGAGCATGAAGTCGGGGCGCCCACCGGCCGCGACCTTGGCGCCGTAGGCGGCCACGGCACCGTAGCCGTGGGTGTAGGTCACGTGCTGGTTGACCCAGCTGTCGGTCGGATCGACGTTGACCTCGCGGACGGCGATGACCGTATCCTCCGTCTTGCCGTCCACCTCATAGCGGTCGACGTTCAGGGTCGGGGCGAATTTGTAGTACGTACGGAACTGCTGGAGCTGGGCAAAGGCATCGGAGACCAGATCGGGGTCCAGCAGGCGGATGTTCGTCGTGGTGGCCTTGTCCTTGGACAGGGCGTTCTTGGCCGTGTCGATGGTGGCATCGTAGTTGCTCGACTCCACGTCGGAGAGGCCGTAGGCCTGACGGGTCATCTCGATGTTCTTCTTGATGTAGGGCTGTTCGAGCGTCTTCTCGGAGGGGACGACCTGGAATTGCTGCACCAGCATCGGGTAGACCCCGCCGGCGACCAGGGCGGTCACCACGAGCATGGCCGTGCCGATCAGCGGCAGCTTCCACCGGCCCATGATGGCGCCGACCACGAACAACACGGCCACCAGGACCGCGGCGACGACCAGGATCGTCTTGGTGGGGATGACGGCATGCACATCGGTGTACAGCGCGCCGGCGACGCGTCCGCCCTGGTCCTCCAGCGTGGAGTAGCGGTCAAGCCAGAAGTTGGCGCCCTGGAGCAGCAGGAACAAGGCGGCGGCGATGGAGACATGCAGCCGGGCCGAGCGGGAGATGGTGACTCCACCGCGTTCCTGGATGCGGATGCCCCCATAGAGGTAGTGGGTCAGCAGCCCGGCAATGCCGGCGATCAACACGACGCTGATCAGGAAGCCGACGAGCAGCCCGTAGAAGGGCAGCGAGTTCATGTAGAAGGAGAGGTCCAGGTTGAACTGGGGGTCCACTTCCCCGTAGGGAACCCGGTTGATGTACAACAACACGGTCTGCCACTGGGAGGCCAGGGCGGTGGCGGCGAAGGCGCCGATCACCAGCGGGATCCCCCACATCAGCAGGCGGCGGATCGGCTCCAGTTGGGCCTGGTAGCGGGAGATGTTGTCCTGCATCTGCATGTCAGGGGCGTACACCGGACGGGTTTTGAAAGCGATCTGCAGACTGGCCCGGATGGCTGCGGCCATGATCAGGAAGGCCACCACGAAAATGGCCACCTTGGTGAGCAGTTCGGTCCAGAACACCTGCCCGTAGCCGACCTGGTTGTACCAGAGGACGTCGGCGTAGATATTCGCGAAGAAGATGAACGCGGCCACCAGGATGCCGATGGCCACGATGGTGGGCACCAGCGGCGATGGCTTCTTATTGGTGGGCGCGGGGCGTTGCTGGCCGCCGCCTTCGTCATCGCCGGAACCCTGGGGTCGTCGGCCGAACGGGTTGTCAGGACCAAAACTCACTTATTGAACCTCATCGTTGGTACGAGCTACCGCGCACCCACAGTAGGCAGGAGCACACTCGCCCATTCTGCCTTGAGTCAGGTCAACTCGCTAACCCCCCGGGGGGTGTTGCGTGGGTTTCACAGCAGAAACATTCACGAACCACAGGTCGACAGGGTCTCCGGGTCGGCTCCAGAGGCGATGGATTCCACCGACTGGCGCGCCTGTTCGAGGGTGGAGACCTTGACGACGGTCAGCCCGTCCGGCACGCGTCCGTCGATATCGCCACAGTTGCCGGCGGGGGCCAGGAAGTAATCCGCGCCTCCGCCCCTGGCACCTACCAGCTTCTGGGCGATGCCTCCGATGCGGCCCACCTTCCCGTCTGCGTCGATGGTCCCCGTTCCGGCGATGTTGTTGCCTCCGGTGAGATCCTCGGGGGTGAGCGTATCGATGATTCCCAGGGCGAACATCATCCCGGCGCTGGGCCCGCCGATATCGGACAGGGTGAACTTCACATCGAAGGGGAAGGTGTACCGGGTGCCCAGATAGACGCCGAGTTGGTGTTTCCCGTCGTCGGAGACCGTGGTCTTCGCGGTGAGCTTTTTTTCCTGGCCGGCCCGTTCGATCTCCAACCGGGGTTTCCCCTCGGAGGAATCCTGCAGCGCGGACCGGAGCATGTCCAGATCGGTGATGGGGCGGCCGTCGATCCGCCGCAGGACGTCGTCGGTCTGCAGCAGGCCCTTATTCGTGGTGTTGGCCAGCCCGGCCACCGTGAGTTCCTGTTCGTAGTCGATCCCCAGGTCCCCCAGGGCCGCGGCTACCGAGCTCTGCTGGGAATCGTCCATCTCGGCGGCGTTGTTGTCACTGATCTGCTCGCTGGTGGCGGTGCGCGGGTACAGCGCTTCCTCCGGATAGACGTCCTCGCTCGGATCCGCCCAGGCCTGGAGCACCCTGAAGAAGGAGGTCTTCCCCTGCGCCCCGCCCAGGACGTAGACGGTCGTCAGGTCCAGGGAACCACTAGTGGGGTAGGTCTTGTGTCCGGAGACCTCGATGAGTTGTTTGCCGTGTTCCTTGCCCAACGTGTTGACGGCCGGACCCGGGGCCTCCACGACATAGGGAGTGGGCAGGGCCAGCGCCACGAACGCGAGCACGACGGCCAGGCAGGTCGCCGTGATCAGCCGCCGCTGGCTCCGGCGCGGGCGGACGGGGGGCGGTTCGTTTTCCGGCGCCGGCTCGTGGGTGGCGCGCTCCTGGGGGTCCTGCGGCTGGGTCACCGTGGTTGTCTTTCCTTCCGGCTTTTCGCCGACCCGCAGGCCGGTGCGCATTAGATCCCCCCAAGGCTACAAGGTAAGTCCTTGTTTTCGCTGTGCCGACAGCGAACCTGCCGTTTCATCCCTCGTGGCCGTCCACGGTCCGGGGGTACCGTGGGAGCATGGCTGAGAACCCCCCGAACAACCGCCCAGACGGCTCTGACGACCCGGATGATTCCGGCAGCAACGACCCCTTTTCGGAGATGCTCTCCAACCTTTTCGGTGGCCAGCTTCCTCCGGGCATGGACCCCGCCGATCTGCAGAAGCAGTTCGGTGCCATGGGCATGCCCTCGGATCCGGCCGCCATGCAGGCGATGATGGCCCAGATGCAGGCCATGATGGGTGCCATGTCCTCCGGCGACGGAAGCCCCGTGAATTGGAAGCTGGCCCAGGACACCGCCCGCCAGGCAGCCTCCGGGGACGACCCCAGCGTGACCACGGCGCGGGCCGCAGCCATCACCGAAGCGGGTCGACTGGCCGATCTGTGGCTCGATCAGGCCACCACCTTCGAGGCCTCGGCCTCGGGTTTCTCCTCCTATTCGCGGGCCCAGTGGGTCGAGAAGACCCTGCCACGGTGGAAGAAACTCACCGAACCCGTGGCGATCAGCGTTTCGCAGGCGATCAGTACCGCCATGCGCGATCAGGTCCCCGAGGAAATGAAGTCCATGCTCGGCTCCGCCCAGGGCATGTTCCAGAACCTCGGCGGCGCCATGTTCGGCATGCAGCTGGGTACGGCCGTCGGCGGCCTGGCCAAGGACGTGCTCGGATCCACTGATATCGGGATTCCGCTCACCACGGATGCGCCGGCCCTGGTGCCCACCAACGTGGCGGCCTTCGGCGAGGGTCTGGACATCCCCGAACAAGAGGTCATGCTCTTTGCCGCGTTGCGCGAATCAGCCCACGCCCGACTCTTCCAGCGGGTCCCCTGGTTGCAGGCCCATGTGCTAGGAGCCATCGAGGATTACGCCCGCGGAATCCACATCGACATGTCCAGGGTCGAGGAAGCCATCCGCGACATCGACCCGTCCAATCCCGAATCCATCCAAGGGGCCGTGACGGAGGGGCTCTTCATGCCCCAGCGCACCGGGGCCCAGGAGGCGGCACTGGCCAAGCTCGAAACGGCATTGGCCTTGATCGAAGGCTGGGTCGATGAGGTCGTGGCCGAGGCGGCAGCCAATCTGCCCTCCGCACCCGCCCTGCGTGAGACGGTCCGGCGGCGCCGGGCCACCGGCGGGCCCGCCGAGCAGGCCTTCGCCTCCCTGGTTGGCCTCGAATTGCGTCCACGTCGGCTGCGCGATGCCGCCACGCTGTGGTCGATCCTCAAGGATGAGCGTGGAATGGAAGGTCGGGACGCCGTCTGGCAGCATCCGGATCTGATGCCGGCCGCCGAGGATCTCGACGATCCCGAGGGATTCTCCTCGCGGCGGGCCCTGGCTGAAGCCTCGGCTGGCGAGATGGATGAGGCCCTGAACCGGTTGCTCGACGGCGGCTACGACGAACCCGAGCAGACGCCCGGGGCCTCCGATGAAGATCATTCCTCCGACGACGGGGACCCCGACTCCCCCGAGGATGGGTCGGACCCCGGGCAGGGCCCCGAGACGCCCCGCTGACCTTCAGCCCGTGCTATCCCCCCGCCTCACGCCCAGCCGGGTGTGAGGACTGAAACGGCCGGTGTCGTCCCTGCGGACGCCACCGGCCGTTTCAGTCGGTCCAATCATCGGCCGGCTCCTCATCCCACCCTCCGGCCCCGTCGGCTCCTTCACGATCTCCGGGGCCGCTACCGGCCCGGGGAGGCCCCCGATGGGTCCCCTCCGTTTCCTGCTCCTGCGCCATGCCGAAACTGACGCCCCAGAGGTAGGCCTTGGCCTCGTCAAGCCGTTCGAAGCGGGCTTCGAGGGCCTTGAACTGGGGGCCGTGACCGTCCTCGGCGATGAGATGGGCGAGTTCATGGACGAGGATGTAGTCCTGCACCCAGGACGGCATCTGCTGCAACCGATGGTTCAGCCGTATCGCCCCCGAGCCGGTGGAGGTCGACCCCCATCTGGTGTTCTGGTTGGTCACCCATTTCACCGACAACGGTTCGGCCCGTGACTGCAGGTACTTCCGGTTCAGGCGCTGGGCCCGCTGCATCAGTTCCGTATCCGCGTTTTCGCCGAACTTCCCCAGGGCCTTCGCCCGCCGGGCCAGGATGTCAGGGACCATCCGGTCGACCCAGTCGTTTTCCTGCCGCAGGCTCAGGGTGGCCGGGATGGAAATCACCGCGGCCCCGTCCTTCCAGACACCGGAGACCGTGCGGCGCCGCCGGGCCGAACGCAGCACGCGCACATTCACCCCGTCGGCGGTGACCAGTTCGCGTTCGGTCGGTCGCTGGACCATGGTGGTTCCTCGTTTCTCGTCGTCGTATGCCGCGGTGGCCACTCGCCCACCAGAAGCTGTGGAAACCCGGATTCCAGCGCACCGGACCTGTCAGGATATCCCCACCGGAACCCTTCCGGCAGAATCGCTGGAGGCGAACATGCGCATCATCCCCGGACTTCAGATCGTCAGCGTAACCGAGACCTCACTTCGGATTGGAGCCCCAGGCGACGGACTGTGGATGACCGGGCTGACCCCCGTCGACCAGCAGTACATCCACTGGCTGGCCACCGAGGACGGAAGTACCGTCGAGCCACCGCCGCACGGCTCGCTCAGCCCCGATCCGGGCCCGCGCCGGCGCCGCGAACTCCTCGACTTGCTGGCTCCGGTCCTGGAGGATTCCTACCGGCTGCCCGGCGCCCTGGGGGCCAGTCTGGTCCCTGACGTCAATGCATATTCGGTGGCCTATACGGCACCGGCCGGGGAACTGGTCCGGCAACGGTCCCGCTCCGCCGCCCGGATCCACGGCCTGGGCCGCTGCGGTCAGACCATCGCCTCGTTGCTGGCAGCCAGCGGGATCGGTGGGCTCTACCTGAACGACGAGCATCCGGTCCTCGCCGGTGACATAGGCATCGGTCCGTTGCGGATGGCCGATCTGGGTAAATCGCGCACCGTCGCCCTGGCCCACCGGCTGGGCCAGCAATGGCCCCGTACCCGGCTCTCCGGATGGGCTCCGGGCCCCGATTCCTCCGGGGTGGGAGCCCGGATCACGGTGGTGACCGCTTGCGACGCCCTGCCCGAATCATGGGCCGCCCATCTGGCGGGGACCCGCATGCCCCACCTGCCGGTGGTGTTCGGTCCGGCCTGGGCACGCGTCGGACCGCTGGTCATCCCCGGGCTGACGACCTGTCTGGATTGCGCCCAACCACCTGTCGGGGCCCCGATGGCGGGCCCCCGGGCCGCAGGGACGCCCCGACCGGGGAGTTCGACCGCCGAGTTGGCGCTCTCCTGCACCGCCGCCGGGCTGGCTGCCGTACAGATCCTGATGTTGCTGGACGGGGTCAATGTCCCCTCCACCGCCGACGCCATGCTGACCATCGATCTGGCGACCGGTGGCGTGCAGCGGGTCCCGGTCCAGCCGCGTTCCGACTGCACCTGCATGGTTCCCGCCGCCTGACCGGTGGTCTCAGGCCGGGGCGGACCCCGTGCCCAGGATGTCCAGGACGTCCTGGCCGTAGCGTTCCAGCTTGGCCGACCCGACCCCGGATACCTTGGACAGTGCCGAGGGATCGGAGGGCATGGCTTCGGCAATGGCCATCAGCGTTGCGTCGGTGAACACGACGAAGGCGGGCACCTCGGCCTCCTTGGAGGTCTTCAACCTCCATTCGCGCAGGGCCTCGTACACCGCCTCGTCGTAGCTCGAGGGGCAGTCGAGGCACCGACCGAGTTTGCGCTCGGCAGGGCTGCCCAACAAGGTTCCACAGACCCGGCAGGTCGGCGGGGTGGCCGCCTTGCGTCGTTTAGAACCGCCGCCCGCGGGCCGGGCCGCGGCCCGGGAGGAGGAGGCCGGACGCAGCCCGTCCAAAAAACGCGAGGGCCGTCGACTGGCCCGCCCTCCCGGGGTCCGCGCCGTGGACCAGGTCAGCGACAAATGCTTCCTGGCCCGGGTGATGCCCACATAGAGCAACCGGCGCTCCTCGTCATAGTCGCCCTGGTCCTCGGCGAAGGAGATCGGCATCAGCCCCTCGCTGAGCCCGACCAGGAACACGGCATCCCACTCCAGCCCCTTGGCCGAGTGCAACGACGCCAGGGTGACCCCCTGGACAGTCGGCGCGTGTTGGGTGGTCGCCCGTTCATCAAGTTCGGCCACGAACTCCAACAAGGTGAATGGTGTTTCGCGGTCGGCCCGGGCTGCGGAGAGCTCGTCGGCGAGCGCGACCAGCGCGGAGAGCGATTCCCAGCGTTCACGCACTGCCCCGCCACTGGTGGGAGCCTGCGGGGAATAACCCAGCGAAGCCAGCACATCACGGCAGAGCTGGGGTACGGCGTCGTCCGCCGGCTGACGCGAGGCGGCACGCAGGGCCAGTACCGCGTCACGGACCTCCCTACGTTGGAAGAAACGCTCCCCGCCCCGCAGCTGGTAGCCGATCCCCGCCCCCGAGAGGGCTTGTTCGTAGGCCTCGGACTGTCCATTCGTCCGGAACAGCACGGCGATCTGCGCCGGTTCCACGCCGTCCTGGATCAATGTGCCGATGGTGCGGGCCACATGGGCGGCCTCCGCCTCGTCGTCGCTGCATTCGGTGAACGCCGGTTCGGGGCCCGGCTCTCGTTGGGCGAGCAGTTCCAGCGGCGTCGCCCACTGCACGTCGCGGCCGGCGACCCCATGTTCGAGGCGGCGGGAGGCCAGCAGACTGTTGGCCAGGTTCACGACCTGGGGGGTGGAGCGGTAGTCGCGGACCAGGCGGACCACCGGGGCCTGCGGATACTCGAGGGTGAAGTCGAGCAGATGGGAGGGGGTGGCCCCGGTGAAGGAGTAGATGGTCTGGCTGGCATCGCCGACCACGCACAGTTCGTCCCGCCCACCGAGCCAGAGCTTGAGCAACCGCTGTTGCAGCGGGGAGACGTCCTGGTACTCGTCGACGACGAAATGCCGGTACTGCTCCCGCACCGAGGCAGCCACCCGGGGGTCCTCGTCCAGGATCCCCACGGTCAACAGCAGCACGTCCTCGAAGTCGATCACATGGCGATCGGATTTCACGTCCTCATAGGACTGGAAGAGCCGGGCCACGGTACGCGGGTCCAAGCCGGCGGCCTCGGCCCGTCCCGAGGCCGCCGCGACGTACCCCTCGGGGGTGTGCATCGAGACCTTGGCCCATTCGATTTCGGCGGCCATGTCGCGGATGGAGGCCCGGTCGGTGGAGATGCGTAGCCGGCGGGCTGCTTCAGCCACGAGCTGGGCCTTATGCCCCACGATCGACGGCAGCTGCCCGCCGATGGCCTGCGGCCAGAAGTATTGCAGTTGGCGCAAGGCCGCGGCGTGGAAGGTCCGGGCCTGGACGCCGCCGGCTTCGAGGTCACGCAGCCGGGTGCGCATCTCGCTGGCGGCCCTGGAGGTGAAGGTCACGGCCAGGACCTGGTTGGGCTTGTACACCGAGGTGTGCACGCCGTAGGCGATGCGGTGGGTGATGGCACGGGTCTTGCCGGTTCCGGCCCCGGCCAGGACGCAGAGCGGCCCGTTGAGCGTGGTCGCCACGCTGCGCTGCTCCTCGTCAAGGCCGCCAAGGATGCGCTCTTCCAATGTGGTCATGCGTTTAGTTCTCCATCCGGCGCGGTTCGGGCAGCGGCCCACCGTACCAATGTTCGATGAGGGCACTGGAGATCGAGACGCCCGAAGGGACGCCGATGGTGCCGTCGGTGACCTCCCTGGCCAGTTCCTCCCGGGTGAACCAGCGCAGGTCGATGATCTCTTCGCCGTCGGGGGCGACCGTCGCGGTCTCGGCCCTCGCCGTGAATCCGAGCATGAGTGAGCACGGGAACGGCCAGGGTTGTGAACCGGCGTACCGGATCGAGTGGACCCGGACGTCGGCCTCCTCCCCGATCTCGCGTTCCACGGCTTCCTCCAGGGACTCCCCCGGTTCCACGAATCCAGCCAGGGTCGAATACCGCCGGCCGCCCCATTGGGCGTTCGCCCCCAGCAGGAGCCGGTCCTCGGCGTCGGTGATGGCGACGATGACCGCCGGATCGGTCCGGGGAAAATGTTGTGAACCATCCTGCGGGCAGATCCTGACCCAGCCGCTGTGCACGACGTCGGTCGGTGTTCCGCAGCGCGGGCAATGGGTGTGGCTGGCATGCCAGTTGGCGATGGCCACCGCCTCGACGAACAGCCCGGCATCGCGGGCACCCAGTCCGGCGGCGACATCGCGCAGCCCCAACCAGTCGGCATCGACGGGAGCCTGCGCTGGGGCCTTGTCGAGGTCGGCCAGCACGATCTCCCGCCCGTCCGAACGCCCCAGGTACACCCAACGGCAGTCCTCCGGCAGGCCCTCGGTTCCCACGAGGGCCAATTCACCGTCGCGGACCGGGGTCCGGCCGTTGACCAGGAGGAGGGCCTTGGTCCCTCCGTCCTCCAGCAAGGAATCGAGCCAGCCTTCTTCCTGCCGGCGTTCACACCCCCGGTCCACTTCGGTCCGGGCCAATGGAAGTCGCCCCAGGAGCGGGAGATCGGGAGCGGCCTCGGCAACGGGATCGTGGGAAGAAGTCATGGTCCTACCGTACTGAGGTTGGCCCCCGGCCCGCATATCCGCAGGTCACCGCTGTGGACGCCGCTGCCCTGCCGGAAGCGGACCACGGGGTGTGCTGGATCACGAGCGCACCCATTGGTTGTGTAATAACTGTGTAGTGGCCGTCATTCAGGCGACTCGCCGTCGACGAGGCGTGGCCGCGGGGCACTTCGCGGCATACGGTTGTGTACGTGAAACGTTCTCCCATGGAACTGGCCGCCATCGCGACCGCAGCGGTGCCGGGGTTGACTCCTGCCCGCGTCGCCGGCATCGCGGATGATCCCGATGACTTCGATTCGGCGCTGGTCATCGACGCGCAGAAGAACCGCTGGAGGGTGCGTTCACCCCGTCACCAGGAATCCAGCATGCGGTTGGAGACCGAGCTCACCGCACTGCGTTCCTTCACCCCCGGCATCCGCGCCTCGTTGCCCTTCAGGCTGCCCTCCGTGGCCGGGACCGTGCGTCAGGGAAGCCTGCGCACCTTCGTCTACAACCACCTGCCCGGCCAAGTGATGGACCTCGACGAACTGGTGGCCGCCGGTGGCTCCACCGCAGCGGATATCGGCCGCATCATCGCCGCCATCCACGCGTTGCCCGAGGAACTGGTCGATCGGGCCGACCTACCGGTCTATACCGCCGAGGAATTCCGTCAACGCAAGCTCAACGAGCTCGATCAGGCCGCCATGACGGGGCGAATCCCCCCGCGGCTGCTCCGCCGTTGGGAGCACGCCTTGGAGGATGTGGCGTTGTGGCGCTTCAACCCGCGCGTGGTCCACGGGGATGTCCACGAGGACAACCTGCTGATCGAACACGGCAAGGTGGCCGCCGTGATCGGCTGGACCGATGTGCGCATCGGGGACCCGGCCGATGACTTCGCCTGGCTCGCAGCCGCCCACGAACAGTCCTTCACCGACACCGTCGTCGAGGCCTACACCGCCGCACGCGGCGAACTGGCCGACCCGCACATCATGCGCCGTGCCGCTCTGGCGGCCGAATTCGCGTTGGCCCAATGGCTTTCCCGCGGACTGGCGACCAACGATGCCGAACGCATTGCCGAAGGCGAACAGATGCTGCGCGATCTCGACGAAGACATCTCCGAGTACGGCGGCCAGCCGATCAGCATCGTGGACCCGCCCCGCATGGATATCAACGGGCAGCCGATTCCCGAGGACGACGACGAATCGAACGGGACTGATGCCCCGGACCTCGACGCTGCCCTTCAGGACCAGGAGGCCACCGATCTCCCGTCAACTCCCGCCGACGAAGGGCCCCCGGGAGTCCCTGCGCCTCCGAATGTGCCGCCGAAACCACGGGTCGCCCCCGCCTCCCCCGAGGGCCTGCCCACGGACGAAGACTCCGACGCCCCCTCCACCAGCGATCCCGCCGAGGTCTCCAACACGGACTCCGGTGATCCCGTTGCGGATCCCTCCGGCGCCGCAGAGGATGACGCTGCGCCCGTCCAGGATGAGGAGGAGCCGGCCTTCCTGCGCGATGCCGATATCGACGACGAGGACTCCCCCGCACCAACGGATGCCGGCAGCGATGCCCAGCAAACTCCGCCGTCCGACACCGTTGCCTCCGGGCTGGAGACCGATGCGATGCCGATGATCGTCATCGAGTCCTCGGAGAAGTCCGGCCCTTCCACGGATTCGAAGTAATCCTCAGCTCGGGTCGAGGTCGGCCATCGAGGTCGTGATCAGTTCTTCGAGCTCCTCCGCATCCGCCAACCGGGCGGGCCGGATCGTCCGCCCCTGGCCGACGTAGTAGAACGCTGCCTCGACGTCCTCCAACGGGACGTCGTGCAGGCGCGACCAGCCCAGGCGGTAGACCGCCAACTGCAGGGATTTGATCTCCAGATCCCGCCCGGTGGGTACCCGCCCGGTCTTCCAATCCACGAGTGTCCATACCGTTCTGCCGTCGGCGTCGAGCTCCTTGAACACCGCGTCGATCCGACCGCGTACGCTGACCGGTCCGACGCGGGTCTCCAACGGGACCTCGACGTAGGCCGGCTGCCGGGTCGCCCATTCCGAGGCCAGGAATTCGGTTTTCATCTCCTCCAGCCCGTACATGTCCTCCACATAGGCATCGGCCGCCCCGGGGAACTCCCCCAGGTCAAGCATCCCGGTGGAGCCGTAGTGGTCCTCGATCCAGGCGTGGAACGCGGTGCCCTTCCGGGCGGCAACACCGGGGCGTCGCGGGACCGGTCGACGCATCTGGCCCAGGACCTGTCCGGCATCGGTGGCCAGATCGACGAAAAGCGAGGCGCGCACATGCTCGGGCACCGCCGCGGTTTCCCGCGAGGCCTCCCGTTCCCGGCGGGCCGCCAACAACAACGAGGCCTCGTGGTTCCACGCTGCCCCGTCTTCGGTGGTCACCGGGGTCTCGTCGTCGGCTCCGGGGACGGCCCGTAGTTCGAGCTGCTCGTGCACCAGGGCCGCGGCGGCCTCGAGTGGGCCGCGCCGTCCCGGCGGCTTGGGCTGGGCCACCCCGGCCCGGAAGACGACGGGGCCTTCGAGCGGGTCGTAGGGCCAGCTGGATTCGAGCGGATCCTCCCGGAAGGGGTTCTGCCCGGGTGCTTGGTCGTCCTCGCACCAGACGGGGACGGTGGCCCGCGGCGTGGGGGCCTGGGCCAACGGGAGCAGCTCGTTCAGGAACACGGAGGGCCCGGTCGGTTTGGACCGCGATCCGGTCCAGACCGTACTCGAACACAGCAGCAGGTCCTTGGCCCGGGTCAGTGCGACGTAGGCCAGCCGTCGTTCCTCGTTTTCCCCGTGGGCCAGGACGTCATCACGGAATATCGCTTCGGCGACGACGGCTTCGAAGAGGCTGGGCTGATCGGTATCCCATTGGGGCAGGTCGTGCCGGTCACCGCGCAGCGGCCAGGGCAGGGAGCCGTCTTCCTTGGTCCATCGGGAGTCGGTCGAGGAGGGGAAGATGCCCTCGTTCATTCCCGGGATCGCCACGACATCCCATTCCAATCCCTTGGAAGCGTGGATGGTCAATAGTTGCACGGCTTCGCTACTGGCTTCCTGCTGGACGATCTCCAGACCGCCTTCCTTGGCTGCGGCAGCATCCAGCCAGACCAGGAATCCGCTCAGATCGGCTCCCAGGTCAGTATCGGAATATCCGGCGGCGACCTCGGCGAACGCGTCGAGGTGGCGTCGTGCCGTATGGATACCGACGCCGGGTTTGGCGGCGACCTCGATGTCGAGCAACAAGGTGCGTTCGACCTCATGCAGCAGGGACGGCAGATCGTCGTCGGCGAAGCTGCGCAGATAGCGGATCTCGGCTTGGAGTGTGTGCAGCCGGTCCAGGGCGGTGGAGGTCAGGCTCCGTCCGGCCGAGGACGTCCACTCCGGTGGGGGGAGCCGATCGAGCGCTTCGACGAGACTGGCTTCCTCGGCCAGCTCGCTGCGGGCTTCGGTTTGGCTGTCCACCGCGGCACTGTCCGCGGTGGTGGTATCGATGTCGCGGGCCTCGCGGATGGCTGCTTCACGGCGTCGGGCCAGGAACCGGGACCAATCGGCAAAGGCCATCAGGTCGGCGGGGCCCAGCCTCCAGCGGGCACCGGCGAGCAACCGCAACAGGGCATCGGAGCGCAGCGGGTCCACCAGGACCCGCAGCGTCGAGACGAGATCGACGATTTCCGGCATGGCCAGCAGCCCGCCCAACCCGACGATCTCGTAGGGGATGTCGCGCTGGGTCAGGGCCTCGGCGATGCCCGCCAGGGCGGCCCGGGTCCGGCACAGGACGGCCATGGTCGGATGGCGCCCGAACGCCGAGGTGAACGCCCCGCGTTCGCTCAGGAGGCGGCCTGCGAGAGCAGTTGCCTCCTCGGCACTCGTGGCAAAGCGGGCGAGTTCGACCCGGCCGGTTCCGGCGAAGGGGCTGTGGACCAGCGCGGGGACGGCGATGGAACCCGAGGCCCGGTTCGGGTCTTCACGGTTCAGCGGGGCCGATACGGCGTTGGCGGCTTCGAGGACGTTCACCGAGTTGCGCCAGGCGGTGGTCAGGAACGCCACCGCCGAGGGGGTGGGCCTGCCGTCGGGACCGGTGGCCGGGAACTCCTGGGGGAAGCGGAAGAGTTGGCCGGCCGAGGCCCCCCGGAAACCATAGATCGACTGGTTGGGGTCCCCGACGGCCGTGACCGCATGGCCTCCGGTGAACAGTTGTGAGAACAGCACCATCTGGGCGTGGGACGTGTCCTGGAACTCGTCCAGGAGCACGACCTTGAACCGGTCTCGTTCAACCTCCCCCGCCGTGGGTACGGTTCTGGCTATACGGGCGGCCAGGGCCACCAGGTCCCCATAGTCCAGGACATTGCGTTCGGCCTTCGCCCGGGCATACCGCACGGCAAGATCCGCCACCGTGGCCCGGGTCCTGAGCTTGTCCAGGAGCTTGAGGGCGGGTTGGGAGGGCTTGGCTTCCTTGCCGACGCGGTAGGGAAGCGCGGACAGATGGTCGACTTCGGCGAGTACATGGTCGCGGGCTTGGAGGGGATCCACCAGATGTTCGGCACATTCCCCGGCGAACTGCACGACCGCATCGACCAGGGTGGACTTCGCCACGCGCAGGTGTTCGTGGTCGCCGTCGTACTCCTGGACGACCTTCAGGGACAATTGCCAGGCCTGGGCGCTGCCCAGCAGCGAGGTGTCCGATTCGACCCCGATGCGCAGGCCATGATCCTGCACCAGGGCGTTGGCGTAGGAATGGTAGGTCGAGACCTCCGGTTCCAGCGGGGCATCGTCATCTCCCGGCGGGACGATCCCGCTCTCGGCCAGACGGGCCAACTGCGCCCGGATGCGTTGGGCCAGTTCCCCTGCGGCCTTGCGGGTGAAGGTGACCCCGAGGATCTCATCCGGCCTGACCAGCCCATTGGCCACGAGCCAGACCACCCGGTCGGCCATGGTCGCCGTTTTTCCGGATCCGGCGCCGGCGATCACAAGCATCGGAGCCAGTTCGGAGGAGATGATGGCCGCCTGTTCGGCGGTCGGCTGGTGCTGGCCCAGCAGTTCGGCCAGCTCCTCCGGGGTGTAGCGGCGGCCGGCAGCGGATTCCTGCTGCGGGAGTGCCAGGTCGTGCTCGTGGTTCATTCGGTGACCTGCCGTCCTTCATCACATAAGGGACACACGGCCGGCAGCCGGCAGCCGCTGCCGCTGCGCCCCGCCTTGGAGGGGTCGTGCCGGGTGTGGAATTCGTTGCCGGCCATCAACCGGGCGGCGCTCAGTACCAGTGGGGTGGCCCAGTCCTCGGCGCCGACGGGGTCCTGGGCTTGCTCCCCCGGGCTCTTGGTCGTGGTACCCAACTGGACCAGGGCGGCGCCGCCGGGCTGCTGGGGCAGCTCCGCGCCCAACCCCCCGGCCAACACGGCGGCCTGGTAGCTGCCCAGTTGGGGGTTGCGTTCGACGTCGGCCTTCGTCGGCGCGGATTTCCCGGTTTTGAGGTCGATCACGTAGGCGCGGCCGTCCGCGTCGACCTCCAGCCGATCGATGACCCCGCGCAGCCGGACGGTGATCTCTGCATCGGCGATTTCGACGTCGAAGGACTGCTCCCTGGCCAGCAGCGTGCGGTCATGGCTCCGCATGAGGATCGCGTATTGGGCGAGTTTGCGCAGCATCGTTTCGGCCCGCTCGTGGTCCTTCGCGGTTTCCCAGTTCGAGGGCAGATCCAGATCCGGCCAGCGGCGATCCAGTTCCTCCAGGTATTCGTTCCCGGTGGCGGCCGGCAGGTCCTCGGCGATCGCATGCACCAGGGTCCCCAGACTGCGGGCCAGATCCGTCGCCGGTTCCCCTCCCGCGGCCTGGACGAACCAGTCGAGCGGGGATTCCAAGGCAGCCTGGACCCGCGAGGGTGAGACCCGGACCGGCTCGCCCTCGGGGTTCACCGGGGCGTCGGTGCTCGTCGGCTTGAGCCCCCACCACTGGGCGGGGGCTGCTCCGCGGACGTGTTCGGGCTGATCCGCCAATCGGGCCAGGACGGCTGCCGCGTCGATGGCTGCCGGTCCCGGGTCCGTGGCGGTGCTGCCGGCTTCCAGACGCTGGCGCAACAAGGCGACCAGGGAGGCCAACGTGCGTTCACGCGGCACCGCGGTGATCGGTCGCGGGGTTTCCTGGGAGGTCCAGGGCAGGACCAGATCCAGGAACTGGGAGGGTTGCTGGTCCTCGGAAGCGACCCCGAGGCACACCAATCCGTCCCGGGCGCGGGATAGCGCGCTGGCGAAGGTGCGCAGTTCGTCGGCCCGGGTGGCCTTCAATCGGGTGGCAGGGTCACGCTGGCGCAGGATGGCCGGTCCGTGTTCGATGACATCGGCCAGGGCGCTGCTGCCCAGCAGTTCCCCCCGAAGGCGCGTATTGGGCCAGATCCCCTCCTGAAGTCCGGGCACCAGTACCAGATCCCATTCGTGGCCGACCGCACCGGCGGGGGTGGTCACCGCGACGGAGGCGCCGTTGCCCCCGCGGGAGGCCAGGGTGTCCATCGGCAGTTCCTGGCTGAGCACGTGATCGGCGAACTGGCCAACCGTCGAGCCGGGAAGCTGGTCCACGAAACGTTCCGCGGCCTGGAACAGCGCCATCAACGCGTCGAGATCATGATCGGCCCGGGCCCCCGCGGCCCCGCCATCCAGGGCGGCCTGACGCCAGGTGTTTTCCATTCCGGAGGCCGACCACAGGGCCCAGAGGGCGGTCTCGGCGTTGGCGGTGGGTACCGCGAGTTCGGCGACCAGCGCGGTGAGCATCCGTCCCAGTCGTTCGGCGCCGCGACCTTCCCGGCCCAGGCCGCCGAGGGCCTGCGGATCGGTGAAGATCCCGCGCAGTAGTTCGGTGCTGGAGCGTCGTCCTCCGGCCACGCGTTCGCGGCGGCGCAGGACTTGTCGGAGCCGACGGATGTCCAAGGCGGTGGAGGCCCCGTAGCGCGAGGAGAGCAGGGCCTCGACGACCCCGGCATCCGGAAGGTATGCCGCCGGTTCCGGGGCCGGCTCCCCGGTTCCTTCGCTCCCGTCGGGACCCCCCGCCGTGTCCAAGGCCACGCGCAGGAGGGTCAGCAACGGGCGCACCGCCGGTTCCTCCCGCAACGGCACCTCCGCCTGCGGGACGTCCACGGCAATGCCCTGGCTCGCCAGATGACGGGAAACCTCGGCGACCAGACCACCATTGCGGACGATGACGGCCATCGAGTCCAGGGACCGGCCGCGCATCAGGTGTTCTTCCAGGAGCCGCTGGGTCACCAGCCGTAGCTCGTGGACGGGTGATTCGACCAGATGGACTTCCACCGCTTCCCGCTCGTCGTCTCCGGTCGGCGCCTGCGGGCGCTCCACGAGTCGGCGCCCCGAGTGGCCCGTGGTGACCGGGATGCGTCCGGCCACCCGCGTCCAGGCCTCGGCGATCGCCGGGTTCATCCTCCATGAGGTCCCCAGTTCGATCCGCTCGGCGGGGTTCCTATCGGTTCCGTAATCGCCTTCGAACCGGCCCAGCAGGTCGGGACGCGCGCCCCGGAACCCCAGGACGGCATTATCCGGGGCGGCGAAGGCCAGCAGGTCACGCCCGGCGGCCAGCAACCGCAGCAGCCGGTGCTGGGCGGGGTTGGCCTCCTGCAGGTCGTCCACCACGATCAAGGACAGGCGCTGGCATTCCTCCTCGAGGAGTTCCTCATGGTCCTCGAGCAGGTCGGCGGCGGCGGTGATCAGCCCTGCCGGGTCGAAGGCCTCGCTGGAGCCGAGGTCGAGCAGGTCACGGTATTCCTGGTAGAGCGCGGCGGAGGCGGTCCATTCGGGCCGCAGGCAGCGTTCCCCCAGTTCCTCCAGGTCCCCGGCCTCCACCCCGTATTCGGCCAGCCGGTCGAAGAGTTCACGGATCTCCTTGCGGAATCCGCGGGTCCCGATGGCTTCGCCCAGCGACTCCGGCCAGGCGGGGCCCGCGGTGATGCCGTCGGCATGCCCCGCCAGCAACTGGGCGATCAGGGTGTCCTGTTCGGGGCCGGAGAGCAGCCGTGGGGGGCGCTCGACGGCGGGCAGGTACCCCAGCAGCCGGGCCCTGCGGATGAGATCGAAGGCGTAGGCCGCCCAGGTGCGTACCGCAGGTTCGGAAAACGTCGTATCCGTCGCTGCCGAGAGCCGATCGCGCAGATCGGCTGCCGCGGACCGGGACGGGGCGATGGCCAGGAGGTGTTCGGGCCGGTGCCCGGCGGCGAGCCTGCGCACGACGACGTCGAGCAACGCCGTGCTCTTCCCGGTCCCCGGTGCTCCCAGGACAAGCACCGGGCCGTGGCCGGGGACCAGCTCACGGAGGCGTTGCCGGGAACTTTCTGCGGTGTCCTCGACGGTTTCCATGGACTCCATCAGAGCATGCGCCCCCGTCGCTTTGGCGCGGCCTCCTCCACGACGGTCGCCGACGCCAGGACCGCGGCGACTTCGTCGAGGAGCGCGAAGGCCTCCTCGTCGGGTTGCCAGCGGGCCACCGGGACGCGGACCCGTCCGTGGCGAAGCGGGATCGATTCGTCGATCCAGTGCGGGATGGCCCTGGCCTGCAGATCGGCCGGCAGGGTTCCGTCGGCGCGCAGCACCCGCCACCAGGGCAGGGCGCCGTCGGACCGGGCCATCGCGGCGCCGACCTGACGGGGGCCACCGGCGCCGAGCAGCTCGGCAATGTCCCCGTAGGTCAGCACGGCCCCCGCAGGGATGTGACAGGCCAGCCGATGGACGGCCCGGGCATATTCGGCTGACATGGTTCCAGTTTAGGCGGGCCGGCGCCATATCGTCGGCAGCTGACGATACCGTGGGGACATGGATAACTGGCATGAGCTCCCCCGCGCAGCATTCGACCTCGAGACCACCGGCAAGGATCCGCAGGAGGCACGCATCGTGACCGCCTCCGTCGTGATCGTCAATGGCCGGCAGGAGATCATCAACCACCGGGAGTGGCTCGTGAACCCCGGAGTGCCGATCCCCGAGGAGGCCGCCGCAGTGCACGGGGTGAGCACGGAGCAGGCCGTTGCCTCCGGGCAGGATCCCGCCACTGCCATCGCCGAGATTTCCGCTCATCTGCGCGACTTGTTCCAGACCATGCCGGTGCTGGCCTTCAATGCCGGATATGACTTCACCGTCCTGGCCCGGGAATCGGAACGCCAGGGGGTTCCCGCCCTGGAGCCGGCCCCGGTGATCGATCCGTTCATCATCGACAAGCATGTCGATAAGTACCGTCGGGGCAAGCGCACGCTCACGGCGATGTGCGAGCACTATGGCATCCCGTTGAACAACGCCCACTCCTCGGCCGCCGACGCGGCGGCGACCGTTGGGGTGGCCGATGCCCAGGTCGCGAAGTACGCACGGGTCCTGTCCGTGGATCCCGCCGAGCTGCACCGGTTGCAGATCGGATGGGCTGCCGAGCAGGCCGCGAGCCTGCAGGAATTCTTCCGCCGCAAGGATCCGACGGCGGTCGTGGACGGCACCTGGCCGGTCCGCTGACCCCCAGTCAGGGGGTCGGTGGCCGGACCAGCGGGGCCGGCGCACGATCCCATAGTGGGACATATCACTTAATTTTCCGGAAGTGGGCGTCGCCGGACGGATGGGGCCGTTCTTAGAGCGCGTCGGGTTCATATCGCATGGGCTCGGACCAAAACCGCATTCTCGTGAAGTTTCTTCGCCAGGACCCAATATTTCGATATGTGAATTCGATTTCGTGAAGCACGCAGGGGTTGATCAAATGGATTCATTCGATTGTTGGTGTCCATTTCGGGACACCGTTCACTTCCAGCCGGAAAGAACCCCTGTATGCCTAAATTCCAGTTGCCCCTTGCGAAATTTGCAGCCCTCGCGGCGGTGACCGCCCTCGGGTTGAGCGCCTGCGGCGGAACCTCCGAAGCATCGTCCAGTCTGCCGGATGACATCACGACGGTGACCATCGGTGTGGCCGACGGCGCCGAGCCCTACTGGCAGGTCTACAAGAAGGTCGTGAAGGAAGAGACTGGCGTGGACGTCGAGTTCAAGAACTTCTCCGACTACAACCAGCCCAACCCGGCCTTGGACCAGAAACAACTGGATCTCAACGAGTTCCAGCATCTGCAGTACCTGGCCACCTACAACACGAAGAACGACAAGGATCTGCAGCCCATCGGGGGCACTGCCGTCTACCCGCTGCCGTTGTACTCCACGCAGTACTCCTCCACCGAGGAGATCCCGAAGGGATCGGAGATCGCCATTCCGAACGACCCGGTGAACCTGGCCCGTTCGCTGATCGTGTTGGAGGCCGCGGGACTCGTGGAGGTCGAGGGCGGCGCCGATTCCACGTCGACCCCGACCGATGTGGACACGGCAGCCTCCAAGGTCAAGGTGGTCACCGTCGATGCCAAGATGACCGCACAGAACCTGGACTCGTTGGCCGGTGCCGTCGTGAACAACAACTACGCTGCGGCAGCGGACCTCAGCGATGACGACATCATCGCCCAGGACGATCCGGAGGCGGACTCGACGAAGCCGTACATCAATGCGTTCGTCGCCCGCGATGCCGACAAGACGAACCCCACGCTGCTCGAGGTCGCCAAGCTCTACCACGACCCCGAGGTCGTCGAGGCGATCAAGAAGGATCTGGGCACCGGTGGCGTATTCAGGGAGAACAGCGGTGAGGACCTGCAGTCCGCCCTGGCGACCATCGAGGAGAACATGAAGGCCGATTCCCAGTAGTCCCCCGGCCCCCCTTCGAACCGAGTCAGCACGGCTGCGGCACCGGACACCCCGGGGCCGCAGCCGGCATGGCTTCGAGGGCCCCGCCATCATCCTCCGCGAGAAAGGACCTGCGATGCCATCCATCGTCAGTTTCCGCCAGGTCTCCAAGGCCTACCCGGGCCGCGGCGCCGCCAAGGGTACCCCCGTCCACGCGCTCCGAGACATCACCTTCGATATCCAGCAGGGCTCCATCACCGGGGTCATCGGCTACTCCGGGGCGGGAAAAAGCACCCTGGTCCGTCTGATCAACGCCCTGGAGCTGCCCACCGGAGGCAGCCTGGACGTCAACGGACGAGAACTCACCGGCATGAACGAGAAGGATCTGCGGGGGTTGCGCGGCGGCATCGGCATGATCTTCCAGCAGTTCAACCTCTTCACCTCGCGCTCGGTGGCCAAGAACGTCGAGTACCCGCTCATCGTCGCCGGCTGGCCGAAGGAGCAACGCGTGGCCCGGGTCGCCGAATTATTGGAATTCGTCGGGATCTCCGAGAAGGCCAGGCAGTTCCCCAGCCAGCTCTCCGGCGGTCAGAAGCAGCGCGTGGGCATTGCCCGGGCCCTGGCCACCAACCCGGAGCTCCTGCTGGCCGACGAGGCCACCAGTGCGCTGGACCCCGAAACAACCACCGAGGTGTTGGCCCTGCTCAAACGGGTCAACGAGGAGTTCGGCACCACCATCGTGGTCATCACCCATGAAATGCACGTCGTCCGCTCGATCTGCGACCACGTGGCCGTCATGGAACAAGGCGCCCTGCTCGAACACGGCCCCGTCTACGACGTCTTCGCCTTCCCGGAGAACCCGGCCACGCAGAAGTTCATCAGCAGCACCATCGCCGACCGGCCCAGCCCAGAAACCGTGGCCCGCCTGCAGGTGCTGCATCCGGGACGCCTGGTCAGCATCACGATCTCCGAGGCCCCCGGGGCCGGGGCCGGAACCAACCAACGGGAGATCTCCTCGCTCCTGGCCTCCTATCCGGCGGTCCATGATTCGGTGGTCTACGGTTCCGTCACCGAAATCGCCCAACGCCCCTTCGGGTCCCTGACGTACGTCCTGGAAGGACCCGAGGCCGATGTCGATGCCGTCGTCGAAGGCCTGTCGAAGATCACCACCGTCCAGCAATGGCCCGCGTCGACCCCGGCCGGCCCCGAGGCCGAAGGAGCGAAGCAATGATCGAATGGGGCACCCTCGGACCGCTATTGGTCTCATCCATCGAACAGACCCTCTACATGGTCATCATCACCATGGTCCTCGGCGGGATCCTGGGGCTGCTGATCGGCATCCTGCTCTACGCCACCCGGCCGGGGAACATCCTGGCCAACACCGTGGTGTTCAACGTGCTGAACTTCGTGATCAACCTGGTCCGGCCGATCCCGTTCATCATCTTCATCTCCCTGGTCGGTCCGTGGACCCTACAGGTCATCGGCACCTCCATCGGCACCAATGCGGCGATCTTCCCCATGACCCTGATGACCGCCGTGGTCCTGGGGCGCATCGTGGAAC
The DNA here is from genome assembly GCA_030452125.1 of Micrococcaceae bacterium. Classification (GTDB taxonomy): domain Bacteria; phylum Actinomycetota; class Actinomycetes; order Actinomycetales; family Micrococcaceae; genus Arthrobacter_H. The sequence continues at coordinate 450 of JAKDMV010000043.1, read as the reverse complement.
AGAACCTCGTCGGGGTCGATCCCGGAGTCGTCGAGGCGGCCCGGGCCATGGGTTCCAGCCGTAGCAGGGTGCTCTTCGACGTCGTCCTGCGCGAATCGATCGCGCCGCTGGTGCTGGGCTATACGTTCATCTTCATCGGGGTCGTGGACATGTCCGCCGTGGCCGGATACATCGGCGGCGGTGGCCTGGGCGACCTGGCCATCACCTACGGCTACCAGCAGTTCAACTATGCGGTCACCCTGCTGGCCGTGGGCGTCATCGTCGTGATCGTCCAACTGGCCCAGCTGTTGGGCAATGCCCTGGCCAAGCGCATGCTGCACCGCTGAGCACTCCCGGCGCACACACCGGCGGGGGGGGGGGGGCGGGCCGGGGGGGGGGGGGGGCCGCCGCGGGGGGGGGGGGGGCGGAGGCGGGGCGCGCGCGCGCGGGGGGTGGGGTGGGGCGCGGCGG
>JAKDMV010000042.1 GCA_030452125.1 Micrococcaceae bacterium | reverse complement strand
GGCCGGGGTGTTGGCTTCCACGCTCAAGTTCTGAACTCCCTGCGATGTTGGCGTCGGCGGACCCGGAGTACGGGCTAGATCAGTCTACCGCTTCGAGTTGGGCACTGTATCCGCTCCAATCGAACGCGGGTCGGCGTCTTCGCGTCACCCAGCGCCGTCGAGGACGCCGACGTGCGCCGCGGGTCCATCAGGCCGGACAGGCACACCAAACCGAGCATCGACAGTATCTCTCGCCACGATTCAAGTACTCCCAGGCCCAAAACAAGTAGTAGCCACGGATCCGCTGTCCCTGACTTCTGCGTAGCGTCGGTAGCGTCGGCTCGTTTCATGCGTGATCAGCGCGTCCACTTCCCCCAATCCGGTGTTCTTAGTAGTACGAACTCACCGGGGACCCCGGGAAGCGGGCGTGACGTTGCACCGCTGAACCAAGCACCACGCCGCACCACATCGACTGGGGAGATCAATGTCTGAGAATCACGATATGCGCACCGGCCCATTATCTATCGCCCTCGTAGGGACGCGAGGCGTGCCAGCGCACTATGGTGGTTTCGAAACTGCCATCGAGGAGGTCGGCCGCCGGCTGGTCGAACGCGGGCACAAAGTGGTGGTCTACTGTCGCCGGCCTGCGGATGGTGGTCCTCAATCCGAGGAATATCTGGGCATGAAACTGGTGCACTTGCCGGCCATGCGCCGACGAACCCTGGAGACACTGAGTCACACAGGCCTATCAGTCGCACACCTGCTGCGACATCGCACCGATGCCGCGATCGTTTTCAACGCCGCCAATGCCCCATGGCTACCACTCGTACGCGCAGCGAAGATCCCTGTGGCGACCCATGTGGATGGGTTGGAGTGGCAAAGAGCCAAATGGGGTCCCCTCGGCAGCCGGTACTACCGAGCCTGCGAGTCTTTGGCGGTCCGATGGTCGGACGCCCTCATTGCCGACGCCGAAGGAATCGCCCAGTACTACACGGAAGAATTCAATGCCCCCACGAGTCTGATCACCTACGGAGCGCCGTTGCTCGATGCCGGGCCCACGGACCGGTTGGCTGAATTGGGGCTGGAAGCCGGAAGCTACCATTTGGTCGTGGCCCGCTTCGAACCGGAAAACCACGTTGATGTCATCGTCGATGGGTTTGCTCGGAGTTCAGCCGAACTGCCATTGGTGGTCGTTGGTTCGGCCCCGTACAGCGACGACTACACCCGAAGGGTCCACTCCCTTGCGGACTCACGCGTCCGCTTCCTCGGGGGGGTTTGGGATCAGGAACAACTCGACCAGCTGTATGCCAATTCCGCGGTCTACTGGCACGGACATTCGGTCGGCGGTACCAACCCCTCACTACTCCGGGCCTTGGGAGCCGGAACCGCCGTCAATGCCTACGATGTCGGGTTCAATCGAGAAGTCCTGCGGTCGGCGGGAGAATTCTTTCGTACGGCGGCAGACATCCCTGCCCTGGTCCATAGCGCCGAGTCCGCCCCGAAGGCGCTGGGCTCACGCGCCGCGCAATCCCGCGTCGAGGCCGGTCGATATGATTGGGACATTGTTGCCGGGGACTACGAACGGCTTTGCCTCGAATTGCGTAATCGCGACCACGGGCCGTCACGCCTTTCCCGCAGAAAGTCTGCCGCCTCCGCTGCCAGCCGTAGCAGCTAATCACAGGGTAGAGCGGGCGGTTTCGGCTAGGACATCCAAAACCGTCCGCTCTCATTCGTTTCGGACTCCTTGGCGATCAGCTTCTCGCCGGCACGGTCCTAGTTACTGGTCTGCAGTGCCTGGACGGGTCGCGGCGAGTTGAGTGCCTGAAGAGCTTCACGGAGCTTTGTCGAGGAGGTATGCATCGTGTAGGGAAAATAGACGACCTCGACGTTAACCTCGGCGAATCGGCGCTCAAGTTCCAGGCCTTTGGGCGTGCCACGCCAATCATCCCCCTTGAAGAAGACATTGAATCCGACGTCTCTCCAAGTGTCTACGCGATCCGGCTTCGTCTCGGCGACAGCTCGATCGACGCATCCCAGGCTACCGACGATTTCCAGACGCTCTCGCAATGGCACCACAGGTTCCAGTCCCTTGGTAGCAAGGCAGAGCTCGTCTGAAACTACTCCGGCAATGAGATAGTCGCAGCGCTCCCTTGCCATGCGGAGAATGTTGAGATGCCCGATATGAAAGAGGTCAAAAGCTCCTGCTGCATAGCCAATCCTTGTCATGAATTGGTCCTTCCTGGAATAGGGTCCGCAGAGACCGGGTCGAGATCTTCGAATAAGGTTTGATGGCTCCGGCAAGGCGATCGAAGCAAGTGGTGGCTCATCAGTACGCGCCCGCCGGGCTGACCATGACTTTGAAGGTCCGCCAGATGATCATTAGATCCCCGGTAACGGACCAGTTCTCCACGTAGTAGAGATCCAGCCGGACGCTCTCTTCCCAATCGAGGTCTGAACGACCGTTGACCTGCCAGAGCCCAGTCACTCCAGGTTTGATGTACAAACGCCGATAGGTATGCCCCTCGTAGGCCTCAACTTCCACCGGGAGAGGAGGTCTCGGCCCAACAACTGACATGTCCCCTTTGAGGACGTTGTAGAACTGCGGCAATTCGTCCAATGAGTATTTACGCAGCCACCGTCCAATACGGGTCACCCGCGGGTCGTGCCTGAGCTTGAACAATGGTCCGGCACCTTCATTCAAGTCGGTCAGATCCCCCAGGTCCTGCTCAGCGGTTTCCACCATGGAACGGAATTTATACATCGAAAATGCCTGCCCGTTGCGGCCGGTGCGCTCCTGTTTGAAGAAGACCCCTCCCCTGCTGTCTCGGCTGATCAGCAAGCCGATCAGCAGAAAAACTGGGGATAGCAATAACAACGCGATCGACGAAACGGCAAGATCCATGGCTCGCTTGACCACGTGACGGAGCCCTGTGAACGTCGGCAACTCGACGTGCATGAGCGGTAGGCCTTCAACGGGACGCATGCTGATCCGTGGACCGGCGACGTTGGTCAGCGACGACACGAGGATGACTTCAGTCCGTGCTCGCTCCAGCCGCCATCCCAAATCCTGAATGGCCCGCTGCCCGCCTTGGAGCGCGCCAGCAATCACCACGGCGTCGGCACCCAATTGGCTGACGCTGTTCTCTATTCCCGCCCCGCCGCGGATGATCGGCAGGGTGGGGCTCGTCGCACGAATAAGACTCTCGGCATCGGCATCGAGGTCGCCGTCGACGACTACGCCGACGACACGGTAGGCAGCACCGGTCTTCTTGGCCAGTTGCCGGACCACATAGGGGGTGTCCCTGGCCTGGCCATATACAAGCACATCGCTCAAGGCATGACCCAGGGTCCTCTGCGTCTGAAGCCATCGTCTCCACCCCCAGCGTCCCAGCAGCAGTGCAAGGAGTCCTGTCGGGAGGGAGAGGACAACAAAGACCCGCAATCCGGTGTCGGTGCCGAGCAACGCGATGACAGCGAGGAACCCGGCCAACGCAGACGTGGCATCGACAACTGCCTTGTACTCGAAAACCCCGATGGCGATCCGACCGGCAGCGCGGCTTTGGAAGAGCTGCAGGCTGACGAGCCAGCACATGGCCACGGCCGCGGCCAACAACGCCGTCCTAAGGGGACCTACATCCTGGACGGATGCTGAACCGGAGACACGTGAGACATATTCACCAAACCCGCCTGTGGTCGTCATCCCCAGGCTGAAAACGGCTCCAGGGATTGAAACAGCAATGGTGATCAGCAGCATATCGGTCGCAAGCAGCCGGCGCCGGTAGCGATTGCGCCAGTCGATGGCGGTGGCCTTCCGACGCGCCACGGGCCGAGCAGCCGGCGCTGACCTGACCGCCCGAGAGCCGACCTGAGTGCTGGACATCCGATCGCTGAGCTGTGTCATCGGGTCTCCCCAAGGCGGCGCTGTAAGCTTCGGCCCCAAAGAATAATTGGTGTCGCATCGATGTGCCCAACCATTGGTTCCCCCAAACAAAGTCCGTAGCGGAAGTCCGACCGTTGATGAGGCCGGGCAGACCTTCAATCAAGGCCAGCTGAGCTTGACGCTATGATGTGGCGTTGCACGGCGCACGAGTGAAGAGGTACCCGTTTTCCCGCTATTGCTGGTACTGGAACACCCAATCCGTACTCGCTGCGTACACCTGTCGGCCCTCAGCGCTTTACCGGCCGTACACGGAAGAATGCTGCTGGCCCGGGCTGGCCGGAACGGACGAAATTGCCCCGCTTCCGTCATTCATCACGACGGAAGCGGGGCATCATTTCAAGGAGTCGGCGGCCGCTGGGGGGCTGAACCTCGCGAGGCTCACTAACCGCCGACTCCGCTTGGGGGATTCGCCGGGTTCCCCAGGTGCGTTCAAGGGCCGGCGTATCGTTCGGAATCGGCAAGGGGATTGCATCGGTGCGTCCCCCCGTCTTCCTCTTGCTGAGACTACGGGACGTGCTCTGACCTCACACGGGTGTCATATACCCCATCTGAGACTCGAAACTACCCAAATCACTACGGCTTCCTACCCGTGAGGAAACGCAGGTCCAGCAGTTCTGAACGGTCTGAGATCCCCAGCTTGGAAAAAACGCGGTATAGATGCCCCTCCACCGTCCGTTGTGACACGGTCAGCGCCTTGGCAATCCGCGCATTGTTGTTCCCTCCGCGGGCCAACTCAACAATTTCTTCCTCCCTGCTGGTGAGTTCCGCCAGAGACAACGTCTGAGCGACAAAAGGATCCGGGGTCATTTGGTGTTCGTACACCAATTCCTTGAGTTCCCGAAGTACGGTACCGCAGGTTCTGGTATCGCCCGAGGAGCTATGCAGCCTGGCCACCCGCGCCAAAGCCTCTGCTGCGACACGGTATTCACCCACATCCGTTGCTTTTACCGCATGCGCGTGTAGTTCTACCGGATCAGCGGCTACCGCTGGAGCTGACAATCTGGTCAGCATCCCGGCACGTGGCCCTTCCATTTCCGCCGACATATTAAACAGCATGTCGTTCAGGGCCGTGTTTCCAACCGTCGCTCCTTCGACCCGCGAGGTAGACATCGCAAGTACCTCCCGGGCGATCAGCGGGTAGGAGCCCAGGTCGTCGTCCGCTCGGCCCGCGACTCCAGCAGATACCGCCCGTTCCAACAAGGTCCGAGGTGGGGCTGCCTGCTCGAAGCCACCGTCTTTTGACGTCGATTCTTTTTGGTTCCCCGGCGTAATTGCTCCACCCGGCACCTTAATGCCGTCCATGAGGTGCGCGTCGGCCCGATTGACGGAGAACCCGTACAGAGCCATGGCCAGCGGGAGCAATTGCAGGGGATCACGCAATTTGAATTCTGACACTGAGTCCGCAAAAGCCTGGCGTGCCATTATTGTTTTGCCTTGCAGCATCCGGCGCAAACCCTCCAACATGGTCAGGGTTCCGTGTTCATGGAGAAGGCGTCGAACCGATGTGCCGCGTCGTTTCTCTAGGAGCTCCTCGACCTCGGTGTATCTCCCCGAAAACGTGAGATTCCACGCGATGCGAAAGAGGACCCGCAGCTCGTATTTGTTGCGGAGCCGTGCGGACGTTTCCAATACACGCATCGCTTGCTTGGCCAGCTCAACGGCGCTCTCGGTCTTCCCCTCCACCGAATACAAGTCCGCCAGCAAAATCCCCGCCAATACTTGGCCCTCGGGGGCGAGCTCCGGGTCCTCCAACAGGGCGTGCACTTGGTGGATGCAGCCTTCCCGGGGTCCTGCTTCATTCGCCCTGCGCCACGCTTGAAGCAGACTGTTGGTACGCCGGTGCTCGGCATTATGCAGCGCGAACGCGGCCCGGTCACGGGCTGTTCTTGAACGTTCCACCCATAATTCTTCAAGATGGTCCAGCTCCCGGCTCTCTGCGCCGATTTGCACGAGGGTCCTGGCAAGGAGGTTCAGAGCCCGTTGAAGTACAGCCGGTTCTTCCGTTCTTTCAGCAAGACGCATTAGCGTTGCTCGCGCCGAATAATGCCTGCCGAGCCCTAACAGCGTCCATGATTCGACCAAGGCGCCCTCATCGGAACCCGCGGACACTCCTGCAACGGCACAGATCTTCCAGGCCAGCGGATAATCCAAATCGTTGTTGGCTTGCGCGGCCGCGCCCAACACCATCTCATCGGGTATGCCTGCGGAGACCTCGAGCCCCCACAGGACCTGAAGCGGTGTCAGAGACATGTTCAGGGCCTGGCGGCACGAATCCCATTGGGCGTGGAGCTCCAAGCTTCTCCCCGGGGCGGTGATATGACGTAGAACCCTGGCATGGATCTCTGCCCTCACCTGGAGCATGCCATCACGATCAGCTGTCAGGATTCCAGCTTCCAGGAGATGAAGATAGTGCCCTCCCCCCCAGGCAGCCAGAAGTGCCCTCGGCTGCGCGCCGCCCAAGGCCAGGATCTCCAACGCTCGCTGCTGCCCAGCTGGCAAAGCTGAATGCATCTCGCGCACCAAGTCGATGAGCTCTTCATCCGGTTCGGGAGACACCCGGGCAAACATCCAGCTAGGCCTTGATTTCTCCTGGGGCTCTAGTGGTTCGATAGCGTCGACCAGCACACCCTGGTCGAGGGAAGAGCGGACAAATGCAGTGACGAAGCTAGGGTTGCCGCCGCTCATGGCGCGAATCACTTCGACTGCCCCGACCGTCAGTTCTCCACCGGTAAGCTCCTGCGCCAGTACGCGCACCCCCTCAGTGTCCAATGGCTGGATCACAATAGTCACCAGCAGGCCGGTTTCCGTGAGCGAGAACAGCGTGGAGTCTCCCTCAATCCGCCCGGCACCGATGGCGATCAGCTTGACCGCCGCATTCTCGACCAGCATCGACAGGGCAAACGACGTTTCGTCGTCCAGGAATTGCGCGTCCTCCACAACCACGATGGGAGGGACCTCCCCGGTGTCAGCCCCGACAAACAACGCATGGATCTCCCGCAGCACCTGAACCGGATCCTCCGTCCTCTCAAGCACGCTCAAATACGGAGACAACGCACCGTAGGGGGTTTTCGACAAGGTGGGGCTGCAATGCAGACGCATGACTGGCGTCGGTACTTCGGGCTGGGCCAAGACGGAACGTACAAGCCGGGTCTTGCCGGTCCCCGGACTGCCGATCACCATTGCTCCTCCCAGGGTCGGTGCCTTAAGGACCTTGAGCAATTCGGCGAACTCAGTGGACTCGTGGGGCTGGCCTCGTCGTGTCAGGTGGATCATTGCGTGGGCACCACGATCCGATCGGCCCCATCCAGATCGGCGAGTTCCTGCCTGTTACGAACCTGGAGTTTGGAATAGACCTGATACAGATGCCCCTCAACGGTTCGTACGGAAACTCCACTCAAGCGGGCAATAGCCGCATTGGACATCCCCACGATGACTCTCCTGGCAATTTGTGCTTCACGCTTGGTGAGCTCACGCATCCACACAGGCTCTTCCCTGTCCCGGTGTGCAAGTTCCCCTTCCCCCCCAGACTCGGACTCTTCTGTGTGGTTCGCCCGCGCCACGGCGGCCCCGATTCGCCGTCGTTCCTTATGCCCGAGCATGGCCAGCAGCGAATTGTTGTACTCAACCGCATAAATCGTCTGTCCGTAGCCGATGAGCTCTTCCAAGGCTTGTGCAAGCATCCCCGTGTCAGAGGTCAAAACGCTTCGAGCCAGCTTCACAAAGCAGTCGGACACCGGTCCTTGGCCCTGGGTGTCCATGGCGACGAGGCGTGGGGCGGCGTCGGCACGGCCCATCCGCAAAGCCATCGCCAGTGAGTTCATTTCGAGCACTCGGCTACCACCCCGGAGGGCCCTTCCAGCCATGACGTCCAACCGTGAAGCTGCGCTTTCCGGGGTGTCGAGAATCGCAACGGTCATGGAAGCCATCACCTCCGATGCCCAGGTGAAGAAGTTCATCGGGGAGGTTCGCTCAAGAACCGTTTGGGTTCTCGATAGCAGCTCGAGTGCTTCGGAACCTCGTTCCTGGTCCGCCAGACAGAACGCCACCGCCGCCTCAACCACCGTCTGCTGTCCCGACTCGGTGATTGCCGACAACTGGTGGAAAGTTGGCCACAGCGATCCCAGCGCCATGTCTGATCCTCCCGAGAGGCTTGCAAGGATCCCCAGAACGGTTTCCCCTAAAGCGATCGCCCGCGGGTTCTCGTATTCCCCCTCTGCCAGCCGTCGGGCCGTATGCGCACATTCCCGCCACCTACCAGCCAACAATTCGACCCGCAACATGGAGGTTTCAATATCTGAGCAATCAGTTGCAGACATGACTTGGTCAAGCACGCCCGTGTTCCTGAGACCTTCGATATCCGATCGGATATGATTCACGACACGCAAGGCAGCCTCGGGTTGCGTGGACACCGCCCAAGCCTCCGCCTGAACAGCCATGGCCCTCAGGTGGAGGGCTTCCGAAGCCCACAATGTTGTTGATGGTCCCCCGGCGGAACTGCTGTCCTCGACGACGGGCTTCGAATCACGATTGGACTCCGGGAGGGCGACTTGCGGAGCGGGCTCGGTGTGAAGCAACTCCTCGACCGCAGCTGGCCTTCCATCCACGAGTGCCATGCGCGCCCGCATGATCCTCACCATCTGACGCGCCTCCAACAGGCGGGTATCGTCGGTCACCCCCGCTACAGCCGTGGAGATCGCCTCGCTTGCCCGGGAAATCGTGGAGCCGGCCCGCCCGTTGCGGCCGAGGAGTATCAAGGCTTCTACTTCTGCCTTAAGGATCGACATCTGGCGTAGGGGGTCCCTCACCCAGGACTCTGCGGCATACCCTCCATGGGCAGCAAACTCTTCGATGACGGCCACCGATGCCTCGAAGTTTCCCAACTCCAACATCGCATTCACTTCAGTCACGACCGTGGCCGCCTGGGAGTCCGCGTGCAGCTGGCTCAGCATCGATTCAACATTCTCCTGTTGATCCTCTTGGACTCGATCACGGAGCAAATGGGCCACCAGGGGTATCTTGATCCGCACTTCGCCCTTTGGTTTCTCACCGACCTGGATCAGATCCCGCGTCCGCAAGACACCGATCGAATCCGCCATGCCCGCGCGGTACAGGCGATCCATATCAACGGGTCCCCCACAAGCCAACAAACCCAGCAGTTCGCGTTGTCTGGGTTCAAGACCCGTCAGGGCACGTGAAACGTGGGCTCTCATGGCGGGTCCGACATTCAGGGCCCCCGGGACGAAGACCCAGTATCCTCCCTGCCGCACAAGTTTTTCATTGGCGACCAGTTCGCGGACCAGCTGGTGCAGCAGGTCGCGGTTACTCTGGGTCAGGTGCCACAGTGCTGCGGTGGCGAACATCGAAACCGGCCCGCCGAGCTCCTTTTCCAGGTAAAGCCTGGTTTGTTTGACATCCATTTTGGGAATTGCCACTAGGGCCAGTCGGCCTGAACGGTGGAGCGCAAGGATGTCGGCCGGGAGTTGTCCAAGGCGTTCGCAGGCAACCACCAGACAGATCTTGTTCATGGCCGCCAGCTGAGCAAGGACAGCCGCCGAATCGGCATCGATAAGATCGGGGCTTCCCAGCGTCACCACCGTGCGTCGTCCCTCGCTACCAAGTAGCTCTGCCAATGCGTGCACCAGCTCATGCCGGGTACCCAGCATGCCCTCCTCCACCTGGGCCAGCATGAAGGAAAGGACACCATGCCTCATGCGGGCAGCATATTTGCTGCCTGCCAGATGGATAACCGGCGGCGCCTGTTGGAGGCCTTCAAGGGCCTCATCGAATGCGGCTCGCCGTCCGCTGCCCGCCGCACCGATGAGTACTGCTCCGGCACTGGTGCCGACCATGAGCTCACCCAACACGGTTGATGGAGGTGGCCCCGATGAAGCCGCCGCCCCTGTCGTTGCGCTGTTTCCGCCGATGCTCGAATGATGATTTGTTGTTCTAGATGAAAACTGCACGTCCCCTACCGTCCCCCAGGTTAGCCACTTTCAGGGGTCCGAGGCATAAGGTACCCCGTCCTCCTAATAATCACCCTAAGTTGCGACGGCACATGAAACACCAGTAGATCGGCGATTCCATCACTCGCTTTTACGTATTTTTACTTAAGTGCTTCAGGTCACATTGCGAGAACAAGCTCACACGTCGCTGAACAGTCCACGTAGCTCATCACGATTGGACACGTTCAGCTTCGCGTAGGCCTGATACAGATGGCTCTCGATGGTGCGTACGGACAGCCCCAATTTACGCGCAATCTCTCCATTGCTCTCGTCAACGAGCACGTAGTCGACGATGGCCCGCTGGCGTGGCGTCAGGCTCGCCCAGGCGGCTTCGTCAGCCAGATCACGGACAGGTTGCTGCTGTACGTCACCCCGTACCGCCCCCGGTTGAGCTGCATCGGATTTCAGCACGGGGCCGTTCAGGCGTTCAAGCTCTTGCTGTGCGAAGTCTGCAAACAGATACTGGCCCAGTGAGCTGAGGAGCAAGGCGCCATACTCGAGTTCCCGCGGGTCAGCGGTGCGCAAGCCACGTACAGTCCAGGTACAGGCTTCGGCAAAGCGGCCATCGGCCCGTGCCGCAGCTTCTTCCAGGAGCCCCAAGGCAGATTCGTGTCCCCAATGAAGAGCGGCAGAAAGAGACATCAATTCCTGGGTGGTATTGCCCAAATTCCGGTCCTTGGTCGCGAAGGCCATCAAACAGTCAACGGCTTCGTCGACCCTTCCTATCAGTGCCATAGCATGGGCCCGGAAGAATCCTGCGGTCCAGCGGATCCGCCAAAGGCCACCTGCACTCTCGACAGGAGGTTGATCTATGGCAGCCAGTGCAGTCAAGGCCTCGAGCCGGTTTCCGGTCTTGGCATAGGCAAAGGCCCGGACCGATTGCGCCAGTGGAAGGATGTCGAAGCGCCCCAGGGCCTTGAGCTGTGGAATTTCACGTTCCAGATGTTCCAGACAAGTTTCAAAGCTCCCGTCCATTGCCTCGGCGATGGAAGTATAGAGAGAGCCCCGGCCCTCTTGTCCCGCGAAAGCATCGGCCGAGCCCCGCCCGCGCGCCAGTGTGCCGATCGCTCGGCCCCATTCGCCTGTCGCCAATTCCAGGTCAAAGAGAGCCAGCCGACAACGTTGTACGAGGAACGGCGTGCTCTCCGTCTGTTCCAGCAATCGCAGGAGCTCCCGATGTGCTTGCAGGCCATCTGCTACGTGGCCGGTGATCACCTGTGCCTCTTGGGTCAATTGCTGCCACAGCCACATGACGCGCTCCGGTAAATTCGGCTGACCGTCATAGTCCAGTAGCCGCCGGAAGTCACCATCCCACGTCGCTCTGATCAGTTGCATGGCCGTCGCTGTTTCTGGTGAGATAGACCGCAGTGCGTCCCCCTGTGAACCTGTCGAGCTCCCGTTTCCAAGAAGTCCTGCCAACGACCCGCTGTCAATGAAATATCCGGCAGCAAGAAGCGCCCCGATGCGTACCCCAGCCGCACGTGCTGACACTTCATCCGGTCCGCTCATCTTCAAGAGGTCGAAGGCCTGCGTAGGAGTGAAGGTATGCAGCCGATGTTCCGCTCCCTCAACGAACCGTGCCGGGTGCACCGGCAGTCCACACCGCAGTCGCCAGGGGATGAGCCCCACTGGCCGCATGATTCCCTGCCCGTCAACGTAATCGGTGACGCGATCCAACAACTCTCGGCTGCGCCCCGGCGGAACCTGGTTGGCAATGGCAGCGGAGTTGACGGCTCCCTGAAGACTCGCATCGCGTCCGGCGGAATTACTCAGATTCAGGTATCCCAGTTCGTGAACAGTATCCACAGCACTGCCGCCGAGATCCAGCACGACGTTCAGCGGGAGATCGTGGGCCAAAGCCAAGAGCTCGAAGACCTGTCGAACTTCGAGGTTGAATGCAGCCAGCCGCTGCTTCCAGTGCCTCACTAGCCGTGGACCGGCAGGGAATTCCGTACTGCGAATGACCCAGATGCCCTCCTCCTGGACCAAGTACCCCATTTCGATCCAGTCAGCGGCAATCATGCGCATCATGGATCGATTTCCGGCGCCACTATTCCAGATGGCATAGGTAGAGGGGTTACTCAGCGGTCCACCGAGGCCACTCTGGAGATACTCCGTGGCATGGACGAGCGACAGGTCAAGGACCCGGGCACGATCCAGCCGTAAATACCGGGATAATGGAGCTTCCGGGTCGCCTTGCGGGTCAGCACTGGTAGCCACGACGACCGCCCCGTGGCGCATGACCAGACGGGAGACGCGTTCGACATCGGGACCGTCAAAGGTCGAGAGGTCCGAAATGAACAGAACCAGACCCGGTGCTGGCGGTTCGTTGACGAACCGCTCCAACTGCTTGCTGGTTTCGGCGTCAGGCGGGCACGACAGGTCCAGCCGTCCGTTGCTGGCACCCAACCGTTGGACGACCTGTCTGGCCACCTCGTCCTGCCCGGCACCGGGTTCGCCATAGAGAAGCACACCGTTTCCCGTGGAGGCCCTATGTGCCACGTCGGTGATCCACAGCGTATCGGAGTCCAGCCACCAAGAGTGCCCGTTCGGCCCCAGAGTGTGCCACTGTGTATGCACTTCCGTCCGCCTTCCCCCGACAGCATTCGACGGCCGACGGGCAGGGCCGACCATCGAAATCATCCTAGCCCTCGGGGAAACCCCCGGGGGACGTCAAGGCGGCGGAGGCGGGATTCACCCGGCGCTTCCACAAGTTCCGCCCATAGGATTCGAACCTATACTCCACAGCTCCAAAGGCTGGGGTGCTGCCATTACACCAGGGCGGATCATGTCCCGCAGGGGGAACACGGTTAACTATTCTGCCATAAACCGGCGTAGCTACTGTCCGGCAGCTTCGGCCGCTTCCAGCCAGGCTTCCTCAAGCGCCTCATGCTCGGACTGCAGTTCCTTGAGCTCGGCGTTCAAGGCCGAAAGACCATCGATGTCCATGCCTTCGGAGGCCGTGGCCATCTTGGCATGGAGACGTTCCTCCCGGGCCGCAAGCTTGGCCAGCTTCTTGTCGATCCGGTTGATTTCCTTGCGGGCCTCGCGCTTCCCGGCCTCGCTGGTCTCCCCGCCGGACCCGGCCGCGCCGTTTCCCCCGGCCCCCGACGCCGCCGGCCCGCTGGTGGGCCCACCGGCCCCGGATCCGGAACGCAGTTGCAGGTATTGTTCGACGCCGCCGGGCAGATCGCGGATCTGGCCGTCACCCAGCAGCGCGATCTGGTGGTCGGTGACCCGTTCCAGCAGGTAGCGGTCGTGGCTGACCACCACGAGGGTCCCCGGCCAGGAATCGAGCAGGTCCTCGACGGCGGCGAGGGTATCGGTGTCCAGGTCGTTGGTGGGCTCGTCGAGCATCAGCACATTGGGTTCGCCGACCAGCAGCCTCAGCAACTGCAGCCGTCGCCGTTCACCACCGGAGAGGTCACGGACCGGGGTCCACTGTTTCTCCTGGGAGAATCCGAGCTGCTCGATCAGCTGTCCGGCCGAGACCTCCTTGCCTCCGATGCTGAAGACATTCTTCTCCTCCTGGATGACCTCGATGACCCGTCGATTCGAGAGCTCATCGAGTTCGGTGACCTCCTGGGTGAGCACCGCCGTCTGGACGGTCTTGCCGCGTTTGATGCGGCCTTCGGTGGGTTCGACCTCGCCGTTGAGCAGACGCAGCAACGTTGATTTGCCCGAACCGTTGACCCCGACGATCCCCAGCCGTTCCCCGGGCGCCAACCGCAGGGTGATGTTCTTGAACAGCGGCGCACCGCCGTCGTACGTCAGGGAGACATGTTCCAGATCCAGCACGTCCTTGCCCAGGCGGGCGGTGGCCATCTTCGACAAGGCCACCGTGTCGCGCGCTTGCGGGACGTCGGCGATGATCGCGTTGGCCGCGTCGATCCTGAACTTCGGCTTCGCCGTACGTGCCGGGGCACCCCGGCGCAACCAGGCCAGTTCCTTCTTGACCAGTTGCTGGCGCTTTCCTTCACTCACCGCTTCGGAGCGATCACGTTCGGCCCGGGCGAGCACATAGGCGGCATAGCCGCCGTCGAACGCCTCCACGATCCCGTCGTGCACCTCCCAGGTGCGGGTACTGATCTCGTCGAGGAACCAGCGGTCGTGGGTGATCACCAGCAGTGCCCCCTGATTGGCCCGCCAGCGACGTTTGAGATGGTCGGCCAACCAGGCGACACCTTCGACGTCGAGGTGGTTGGTGGGTTCGTCGAGCATGATGACGTCGTCGTCGCCGATCAGCAGTTTCGCCAGCGCGACCCGACGGCGCTGTCCACCGGAAAGGTCCGAGACCCGTGCATTCCAGTCGACTTCCCCGACCAGACCGCCCATGATTTCGCGGATCTTCGGGTTCGAGGCCCATTCGTGGGCGGCGGCGTCCCCGACGATGGCCTGACCGACTTCGAGGTCCCCATCCAGTACGTCCTGCTGGTCGAGGTATCCGACCTGGACGTCGCTGCGCTGGGTCACCCGCCCGGAATCGGGGTCCTGGCGGCGGGCCAGCAGGCGCATGAGCGTTGATTTGCCGTCACCATTGCGACCGACCATGCCGATGCGGTCGCCTTGTTCCAGGCCGAGGGTGACCTCGTCGAGGATGGTGCGGGTGGCGAAGGCGACGGAGACGTTCTCCGCGCCGAGCAGATGTGCCAAAGTTATTATGTTCCTTCGTCGGTGGTGTTCAGAGGTAGCCGTTGAATCGCGTGGAGGGCCTGGTAGGGCGTCAGATGATGTGGGCTCCGTGGACCGGGCCGTGGACGGTGTGCGTGTCGATTCCTGCTTCATCGATCAACACGGTGGCCAGTTCGCCGGCATGCGAGGGATCTTCTGCCAGCAGCGCGATCGTGGGTCCGGATCCGGAGACCAGTGCCGTCAGCGCACCGGCATTGCGGCCCATCTCCAGCACCGCCGTCAGCTCCGGCGCCAGTTGGACCGCGGCACTGGTGAGGTCGTTGCCCAACAGGCCGGGCAACAACACCAGATCGTGGGCCACGAGCGCCTGAACCACCTGTGGGTCCACGGCCCGGGGCTCCTCGATGGCCTCGTCGCCGCGCAGGATGTCCAGTTGCTGGTACACCGCAGGGGTGGATAAACCGTAGCTCGCCAACGCCAGGACCCAATCGGTGCGGCTGCGCAAAAGCAATGGAGAAAGTTCGTCCCCGACGCCGAGTCCGACGGCGGCCCCGCCGGAGAGGGCGAAGGGCACATCGGCCCCGAGCCGGGATCCCAGCCGTGAGAGCTCCTCCCGGGTCAGGCCGGTCCCCCACAATCCGTTGCAGGCCACCAGGGCCGCCGCGGCATCGGCCGATCCCCCGCCCATGCCACCGGCGATCGGCACCCGCTTGGTGATGTCCAGATGGACCCCTGCCTCCAGGCCGGTGTGTTCGGCCAGCAGGCGGGCGGCACGGACCACGAGGTTGTCCTCGCCCAGCGGGAAGGACTCGGGGTCATCCACGGCGGTGGAGGCCTCGTTGAGCCCGACGGTGATCCGTGAGTCGGTCCGTGCCGTGGCGGCCACATCCTCGAAGAGGGAGACGGCCAGATACAGGCTGGCAACCGGGTGGTAGCCGTCCTCCCGGGGTGCCCCGACCCGGAAGTAGATGTTGATCTTCCCGGGGGCACGGGCCACGACGGTCTGGTTCATGCCTCGACCCCGTGGTCCTGACCGGCCAGGTTCCGGGCCTCGGCGATGCGGGCGAAGTCTTCGATGACCAGTCGTTCCCCGCGGGCCTGCGGGTCCACGCCCGCGGCACGCAGCGCCCGTTCGGCAGCGTCGGCGCCGCCGGCCCAGCCGGCCAATGCGGCGCGGAGGGTCTTGCGTCGTTGGGCGAAGGCCGCGTCGATGGCAGCGAACACCTCGGAGCGGCTGGCGGTGGTCCGGGGCGGTTCGTGGCGTTCGAAGGAGACCAGTCCCGAGGAGATCTTCGGGGCCGGCCAGAACACGTTCATCCCGATGACTCCTGCCTTGCGCATCCTGCCGTACCAGGCGGCCTTGAGGCTCGGAATGCCGTAGGTCTTGTTCCCGGGGCCGGCGCAGAGCCGGTCGGCCACTTCGTCCTGGACCATGACCAGCCCGTGCTGCAGGCCGGGAAAGTGTTCGAGCAGGTGCAACACCACGGGAACCGCCACGTTATAGGGCAGGTTGGCGACCAACGAGGTGGGTTCGTGCGGCAGCTCGGTGACCCGCATCGCATCCGCCAGGACGACGTCGAGATGCGATGCCAGGGCCGGACGGAATTCGCTGATGGTCCGGGGCAGGCGTTCGGCCAGTTTGGGGTCGATCTCCACGGCGACGACCCGGTGGGCGGCATCGAGCAGACCCAGGGTGAGAGAGCCGAGCCCGGGGCCGACCTCCAGGACGGTTTCCCCCGGGTCGATCCGGGCCGCAGCCACGATGCGCCGGATGGTGTTCCCGTCGATGACGAAGTTCTGGCCCAGCGTCTTGGTCGGACGGACCTGAAGTTCCGTGGCGAGCCGACGGATCTCGGTGGCCCCGAGAAGCCGCGGAGTCCCCCGGGGGATCTGCTCGGGGTCCTGCCCGGAGGCGGAGCGGGGGGTCTGGGAGTCGTCAGTCACGGGTTCAATCCTAGTTGAGGTCACGGGCTCTGCGGTCTGTCTCCACACCCGGTGCCGAAAGCGCTAAAGGGCCCCGCATTGCGGGGCCCTTCAACACCAGTGGATCCGTGGCGGATCGGCGGTGCTATCTAGCGCAGTCCGAGCTTGGAGGAGCAGGCCGGCCAGTGGCCCCAACCGCCGTTGGCGCGCAGCTTCTCGGCCACGGCAACCTGCTGTGCCGGGGTGGCCTGGTGCGGCAGGGCAGCATATTTGCCGCCGCCGGCACCGAGCCAGCTGCTCTGGTTGAACTGCAGGCCACCGTAGTAGCCATTGCCGGTGTTGATCGACCAGTTCCCGCCGGACTCGCACTGGGCCAGGGCCTTCCAGTTGGCCGAAACGCCGCCGGCCGAGGCCGTGGTTCCGCCCGTGGACGCCTTCTTGTCCTTCTTCTCTTCCTTCTTGGCCGGCTCATCGGCCTTGGAGGACGGTTCGGCCTTCTTCTCGGGCGCTTCCTTCTTCTCGGGCTTCTTGGCACCCACGGCGACCTCGGCGTCCACCGGCTTGGTGGTGACCTTGTTGCTGGTCAGCTTGCGCGATTCCTCCTTGCCGTCGCGGGTGGTGACGGTATAGGTCAGGGTCCGCTCACCGTCCTTGCCCGGGGAGGTGGTCTTGGTCTTGCCGAGGGCGAGATCCTTGTCCTTGCTCTTTTCCACCCCGTGGGACACGGTACGGGTATCGGTTTCGGTCGTGGTCTTCACCCGAACCAACTTCACCTTCAGGCCGTCCGTCAGTTCGGTGGCCGCCTCGACGGAGAGTTCGTCGTCGTTCCCGATCTTCACTCCGTCGCTCTTCAGCGCGTCGCCGACCGTGCCGGCGGTGGTCTTGATGTTCCGGGTCTTGCCATCGGCGCTGAGCTTCAGGGTCTTCACCGTGCTGATCTGCAGCGGGGTGCTCAGCGAGGCCAGCTCGAGCTGGGGGCCGTTGGAGATATCGGCGGCCTCGCCGACATTGAGCTGGTCGAGGACATCGGCCACGGTCAGGCCGGTGGTGTGCACCACGCGGTCCACCCCGTCGATGGACACATCCACCGTTTTGTTCCGGTTCACCGTGATGGCATCGCCATCGGCCACGGCGGTGTCGACCCCCGGGGAGACTTCGTCATCGGCGCCGACCGTGATCTCGGCGGAGGAGAGCATCTCCCCAACGGTGCCGCCGTAGGCCTGCACGCTCTGGGTCTCGCCGTCGACGGTCACGGCAACGGTCTTGTTGGCCCCGACGAAGGAGACGAGGCCGAGGATCAACGCGGTCAAGGCAACCGCCTGGGCGCCGGTCTTGACCCAGCGGTTCTTGAAGGCTTTCTGCACGGATTTCCAGTCTTTGTGTTCTTCCGGGCACGGGGAGAGTGCCGGGACGGGTTGTCCCCTGGAGGTCCTCCAGGGGG
Organism: Micrococcaceae bacterium; assembly: GCA_030452125.1. Classification (GTDB taxonomy): domain Bacteria; phylum Actinomycetota; class Actinomycetes; order Actinomycetales; family Micrococcaceae; genus Arthrobacter_H. Next base: position 6,252 of record JAKDMV010000042.1, on the reverse strand, counting down.
CCGGTCCCGGGCTGTCTTGCAGTGGTTCACACACCGGCAGGAAGCGGTTGGGCGTACGAACGGAACGTCCAAACGATCATCAGTGCTGGTGCTTGAGCCCCGAAGACCTTCCCCGATCCCGGCTACTCTGTTGACTACCGTAACCGGTTCGTTATCTAGTGACAAGCTCGACGTCCCTGAACCCCCCGATCCCGCGCCATGGCGCGGATTTTCCCGCTTCCACTTCGTGACCAACCCCGGCCGGCGGTGACCCGTTCGTGACTTATGCCGGCGGGCTCGGGCCGGGGTCAGAAGCTGCCGTAGGCCGCCGTCGTGTTCCGGGCGATCCGCTCGCAGAGTCCATCAACGTCGGTCTGCAGGGTCTCGGCCATGGAACGCACGGTGTAGGGAACCAGGTAGCTGGCATTGGGCCGGCCGCGGAAGGGGTGCGGGGTCAGGAACGGGGCATCGGTTTCCACCAGGACCAGCGCAGGGTCGGCGACCGCCAGGGCCTCTCGCAGGTCGCGGGAATTCTTGAAGGTCACCGTCCCGGAGAAGGACATGTACCAGCCATGGGCGTTGCAGATCCGCGCCAGCTCGGCATCACCGGAGAAACAGTGGAAGATGACGGTCTCGGGGGTCGGGACCTGCCCCAGGATCTCCACGATGTCCGCATGCGCCTCACGGTCATGGATCTGGACGGCCTGTTCGTGGCGGACTGCCATCTCCAGATGCGCCCTGAAGGATTCCTGCTGCGCCGGACGGCCTTCCTCCCCGGTGCGGAAATAATCCAACCCGGTCTCCCCCACGGCCCGCACCCGCCGATCCCCGGCCAGCCGGTCGATCTCTGCGAGCGCGGAATCCAGGGCCCCGCCTTCGGCCAACCGGGAGGCATCGTTGGGGTGGATGGCCACCGCGGCCAGCACGCGGGGGTCGGCATGGGCTGCTTGGACCGCGAAGCGCGATGATTCCACATCGCACCCGACCTGGATGATCCCGGAGACCCCCACGGCGTTGGCGGTATCCAACGCCTGGGCCACCGCGACGGTCACCTCGCCGTCACCGAAGTCCAGATGCGTGTGGTTGTCCACCACGGGAACGGCCAACGGTTCGGGAGCCGGGGGGTAGGAGATGTCGCGTTTGCTGCCGTTGGCCGACGTGGCAGCACGGCGGGGCCCGCCGTCCGCGTCCCGGGCCGCGGGGTCCCCGCCGGTGGCACGATAGGCCGGAGGGGTGTCCCCGGGCAGGACGACGCCACCGGCTCCTATCTCGGGGCGAGAGGCATCCGATCGGGGGGAAGGGCACATGGAGGAACTCCTGGAACGGGGACGAGGTTTCCCGGCGGGCGGGCCGGACCCCTAGGCTACCGCCGGACGCCCCCACCCACGGAGGCCGCCGGGACCGGGATCCACCGCCCGTGACCCACCTCACCTGTTTGGTGGGTAGGCTGAGGGGGCAGGGACCCATCATGCCGCCGGAATTCAGGGAGTAGACGCAGTGTCGACCACCACGGAACTCCCGTCGCCCTCCTCGGAGGAATTCGGCGTCGTCACGACCCGGATCCTGGAGGCCATCGGCACGGTGATCGACGGGAAGCCGGAAGTCGCCCGCACCGCGTTGCGCGTGCTGCTGGCCCAGGGGCACCTGCTGCTGGAGGACGTCCCGGGGGTCGGCAAGACCCTGCTGGCCAAGACCCTGGCCCGTTCGGTGGATGCCAGTGTGAACCGCATCCAATTCACCCCTGATCTACTGCCTTCCGATGTCACCGGTGTCTCCATCTACAACCAGGACTCCCATGGATTCGAATTCCGTCGGGGGCCGGTCTTCGCGAACCTCGTCATCGGGGATGAAATCAACAGGGCCTCGGCCAAAACACAGTCGGCACTATTGGAATGCATGGAGGAGCACCAGGTCACCGTCGACGGGACGACCTACCCGTTGGCCGCCCCGTTCATGGTGATCGCCACGCAGAACCCGATCGAACTCGAGGGCACGTTCCCCCTGCCCGAGGCCCAACGCGACCGGTTCATGGCCCGGGTGTCCATGGGGTACCCGGATACGGCGGCCGAACTGTCCATGTTGCGCAACCACCAGTCCGATTCGCCCCTGCAACGGGTTGCTTCCGTCGTCGACCAGGCGACCTTGCTCTCGCTGATCGACATCGTCAAGGCGGTCCATGTGGCCGACGCCGTGCAGGAATACATCGTGGCCCTGGGGCAGGCAAGCCGGACGCACCCGGAGATCCGGCTCGGGGCCAGCCCCCGGGCCCTGCTCCAGCTCCTGCGCGCTTCCAAGGCCGAGGCGGCGCTGAACGGCCGGGACTTCGTGCTGCCCGACGACGTGGTGGCCAACTGCCCCTCGGTGCTCGGGCATCGACTCGTACTCCATCGCAAGGCGGAGATCTCTGGGACCACCGTGCAGGATCTCGTCGAATCCCTGCTGGCCCAGGTCCCGGTCCGAACCGCAGCGCGCCGCTGAGCCGGGCGGCCCATGGTGGATAGCGGAACCGGAACCGGACACGGGGGCACCGAACGCCTGCCCTTGCGGGTCCGGCTGCGACTCTGGTTCCTCACCCCGCGCGGCTGGGCCCTCTTCGTGGCTGGGGCAGTGGCCCTGCTCCTGGCCTGGTTCCTGGGGCGCCGCGAACTGGTGAACATCTCGATCTTCCTGCTGGCCGCCCCGTTGCTCTCGGCAGCAGCCGTCGCCCTGGGAAGGACCCGGGTGAAGGTCCGTCGCAGCTTCGGTCCCGACCCGGTCATCACCGGCGGTTCCACCACCGTGACCTTGTCATTGGGCCACGGCTCCCCCCTGCCGGCGGGAACGGCATTGGACGAACAACTCCCCCGGGACTTCGGGACCACCCCGTCGTTTTCCGCCGATGCCCCCGGCCAGGCCGGCTCGGCGGGCCAGAGGACCGCCTACCGGTACCGGCTGCGGCCCACCCACCGGGGCGTCTACGCGGTCGGCCCGCTCCGTGTCCAGCTCTCCGACCCGTTCGGCTTGGCCATGCGGCCCATCGCGGTGGATCGTCCCACACCGCTGACGGTGGTTCCCCCGGTGCTCCCCCTGCCCGAGACCGGGGTCCTGGGCAGCACCGGTACCCGGGGAACGGCCACCTCCCACCACCAGGCCACCCCCGAGAACGACGACGTCATGACCCGCGAATACCGTGATGGTGATTCGCTGCGGCGCGTGCATTGGCCCGCCACGGCCCGGCACAACACCCTGATGGTCCGTCAGGAACAATTCCAACGCACCCCCCGCGCCACGCTGGTCGTGGACACCCGGGCCCTGCCCTACCAGGGCAGCTACATCGGTGCCGACGCCCCGACCCCGATCCCGAACTTCCAGGACGCCCCCGGGACCACGACCCCCTGCTTCGACTGGACCATCGGGGCGGTGGTCTCCATGGGGGCGCATCTGGCCGACCAGGGCTACGACCTCGAGGTCCTCGACGAAAGCGGGCTGCCGCTGGCCGATGCGGCGCCCGGGTCCCCCGGAGCAGGGAACGGATGGTTTTCCGGTCCGCAGGCGGCCGAGGACCTCCAGCTGTCCCTAGCCTCGGTGGGTTTGAAGCCCGCCCCCTCGCGTCCCCGGGACGCACCGGCCGAGGCACCGGACTTCCTCCCCCGCGGCGGAAACAATCCCGTGCTGCTGTTCACCGGTGCGCCCACCGCGGACGGGGCCGAAGCCTGGATCCACCGGTTCGGGACCCACCGTGGCGTCCTGGTGTTCCTGATCGCCAGTCGTCCCGGGGCCACCACGGCGGGCCTGCGGGCCTTCCGCGCCGCGGGGTGGGCGGCGGTGCCCGTGGACGCCAAGACCCCGGTGGCCGATGCCTGGCTGGAACTGGCCGCCCAGCAGCGGCGCACCGGAGTCCGGGGGCGGTCATGAGCGCAGCGGCCGAGATCCTCCCGGCCCCGCAGCGGCGGAAGAAACCAGCGCGGCGCCACGGCGGAACCCAGTGGTTGCTCTTCGCCGTCCTGCTCTGTGCCGTCCTGGCACCGGTCAGCGGGCTCTGGGGGGTCATCGAGGGCCGGCTGTGGTTCGATAATGCGACCGTCACCGTCGCCGGGACCCTCGCCGTCGGGACCCTGGTGCGGGCCCGGGGTCGGTCCTATGCCCTGACCTTCATCGCCTCGGTGGCCGGACTGGTCGCCATGCTCACCCTGCAGTTCCTTCCCTCCACCGCGGTGCTCGGGGTGATCCCCACCGCCGAAAGCGTGCGCCGGGCCATGGATTTCTATCCGCAGGCCCGGGACGCCGTCCTGGTCCAGGCCCAACCCGTGCTGTCCGAGGACCCCATCATCTTCTTCATCTGCCTGGCTGCCGGGGTGACGGCACTGCTGGCCCATCTGGCGGTCCTGGGGCTGCGGCTCCCGGCACTGAGCGCGGTGCCGCTGTCGGTCTTCCTCGTCATCGCCTCCCTGGTCAAGACCAACGGTGCCGGCCTGCTGCCGGTGTCCCTGACGGCCGTGGGCTTTCTCCTGGTCCTCGCCACCTCCCGTCTGGAACATCGCGCCACCGCTCCCGGAGCCGCAGTGCGCACCGGTGTGCTGCGTCAGGGCACCCTCATCGCCGCCGGCGCGCTGGCCCTGATGCTGGTGGTGCCCCTCGCCCTGCCCGGGTTCTCGCAGGGGCTCATGCCGCAGGGCCAACGGCTCTACCTCTTCGGCAAGCCCAGCGGGGTGAATCCGGTGCTGAATCTGGGGGTGAACCTGCGCGACCGCCTGGGGGTGACCACGTTGACCTATTACACCGACTCCCCCGACCCGGTCTATCTGCGCACCTCTGTCATCTCCGATCTGGGGGCCAAACGCTGGGAGCCAACGGATATCGAGGTCGACCGGGACCATGACACCGAAGACCTCGATTCCTGGCCCGACGGCTTCGCACCGCAGCACCTGCCACGCACCAGGACGGTCCATACCCGGGTGGTGACCGGAAACTACCAGAGCCCCTGGCTGCCGATGCCCCGCGAGGCGTCCTCGGTGACCGGGCTGGCCCGGGACTGGGGCTATAACGGAGACACCGACACGATGTTCTCCGCAGCGGCGGCCACGAGCAGGAAGCTGGACTACACGGTCACCTCGCAGGTCCCGGTGATCGATGCCGACGCGTTGGAGGCCAGCTCCGCCCGCCTGGCCCGGGACCCCGACTTCGGTGCCGACCAGCTGGCGGACACCTACACCCAGCTGCAGGAGGATCTGCCGGAGATCATTCCCCGGACCGCCCAACGGATCGTGCGGAAGGCCGATGCCGGCACCGCCTACGACCAGGCCGTGGCCCTGCAGGAGGAGCTGCGCAGCGTCGACTACACCTATTCGGAACAGACACCGCTGGAACAGGGCTACGACGGCAACGGGGTCGGGGTCGTGGCGGCATTCTTGGAGAAGAAGAGCGGATACTGCACCCACTATTCCTCGGCCATGGCGTTGATGGCGCGCACCCTGGGCGTTCCCAGCCGGGTCGTGGTCGGCTACGCGCCGGGCCGAAGCAGCGGCTCCCAGGCCCTGGGCTCGGACGGGAAACAGTGGACCGGCTACGATTTGAGTCCGCGCAGCGCCCACGCCTGGCCCGAACTCTTCTTTCCCGATCTCGGCTGGGTCCCCTTCGAACCCACCCCCGGCCGCGGCACCACCCCGTCCTACGCCAGCGACAGCCCCACCGGCGGGCCCGCCGACGCGCAGTCACCGGATACCGATCCGACGCGGGGCAGGACCATCCCCGATGTGAACCACAGTGCCGACCCCTCGACCGCCCCCGCCGCCGGGGGCCGGGAATCCGGGAACGATGACGGGGCGTCGCCGACGGTCCCCGTGCTGCTGGCACTGGTGGTGCTGCTGGGGCTCTTTGGTCCCTTCGGGATCCGCCGGTGGCAACGGGCCCGCCGGCTCCGCCGCATCCACCGGGCCACCGACTGGCGCGATGCGGTGGCCGGGGCCTGGAGCGAATTGCTGGCCTTGGGCCGGGACTACGGGCTGGCCCAACGCCCCCAGGAAACCGATGCAGGGTATGCCGCCCGGTTGCAGGAGCACCTGCCCGAGGCGGCCGGCGAGGTGCGCCGGCTCCGGGAGGCCTTCGAACGGGCCAGTTTCTCCCTCGATGCACAGCCGCACCGCCAACTGGTGCCCCGCGGCCCGGCCAGCGGCATCCACCGCCCCCGGGCCGGCCGGGAACTGCCCCTGGACCAGGCGTTGAGCCGGGCCCTGACCGAGATCGAGCAGGCGTTCTCCGATGCGGCCAGCCCCGGACGCCAGTTCCTGGCCCGGG
>JAKDMV010000041.1 GCA_030452125.1 Micrococcaceae bacterium | reverse complement strand
AGGTCTTTGCCTGCGGTACCGCTGCGGTCATTACTCCCATCGGGGAGCTGAAGACTACTGATGAATCGATCGTTACGCCGGAAACCGGCAAGGATTCGGTGGCCATGGCCATCCGTGAACAGCTACTTGGCATCCAAACCGGAACCGTCGAAGACACCCACGGCTGGCTGACACGCCTCGTTTAGTCACCCTTATTAGCCGGTGCTGAGGCGTTGGAATCTTCCAAAGCCTCAGCATCGTGCTGATGGTTGTTCGTGTCGTTGGCAGCTCGTGAACGCACTCCCATTGCGTCGCGCGGGTCACGTCAGTGGATTCAGCACATCTCTGTCTTAATCGAGCCGCTGGTCTCATAGACTGTAGAACATGCGTATTCTCGTCACCGGCGGAGCCGGATACATCGGATCCCACACCGTACTCCTGCTCTTGGAAGAAGGTCATGACGTTCACGTCCTGGATAACTTCACCAACTCGTCACCCGAATCACTGCGCCGCGTCGCCGAGCTGACCGGACGCAACGCCACCGTGCACGTTGCCGATCTCCTGGACGCGCCCACGATAAACCGTGTGTTGTCAGAAAGCCGTGCCGAAGCAGTCATCCATTTCGCCGGGCTCAAAGCCGTGGGGGAGTCCGTCGCAAAGCCACTGGAATACTACCGAAACAACGTCGTCGGTACCCTGAACCTGCTGGAAGCCATGGATGCGCACGACGTCCGTACGCTGGTCTTCAGTTCATCGGCGACCGTTTATGGAGACAGCCAGGTTCTGCCCCTCACCGAGGACCAGCCGTTATCGGCCACCAACCCCTACGGCCAAACCAAACTACAGATCGAACGCATCCTGGACGACCTAGCTGCTTCGGACCCCCGCTGGAACATCGCCAAACTGCGCTACTTCAACCCGGTAGGGGCCCACGAATCGGGAAGGATCGGTGAAGACCCCCAAGGCATCCCCAATAATCTGATGCCATTCGTTGCTCAAGTCGCCGTGGGACGTCGTGAGAAGGTCAACGTCTTCGGCAACGACTACGAGACGCCGGATGGCACGGGTGTCCGTGACTACATCCACGTGGTCGATTTGGGCGCGGGGCATTTGGCGGCACTTGAGTACCTCCAAGACCACGGTGGACTACATGCCTGGAACCTCGGCACGGGCAATGGCTCCTCCGTGCTCGAAGTCATCGCCGCCTTCGAACGAGCGGCCGATCATGAGATCGCCTACGAGGTGGTAGAACGCCGCCCAGGTGATGTCGCCACTTCCTACGGTGATCCGACCCTCGCACGTGAACAGATCGGGTGGAAAGCCGAACGCGGTCTCGAAGAAATGGTCACCGACATGTGGCGGTGGCAGTCGAATAATCCTCAAGGCTTCCCGCCCGAACCTGAAGCACAAGACGACACTCGAGGCGCAGACGACTCTGCTGCTGAGGACGAAGGGCCTACCGGTGAGGGCGAAGCTCTTGACGCTGCTTCGCTGTCGGATCGCGACGACAGCGATACCTCTACTAGGCTGTAGCCCATGCGTATTGCTCGGTTTGTACTAGACGATGACCCCATGTACGGCGTAGTCGACGGCGAAGACGTCATCGTCATCGCCGGTGACCCCTTCTTCCAAGGCATCAAGCCCACCGGTGCCCGCCACCGGCTCGACGATGTCCGGCTACTGGCCCCGATCATCCCGCGCTCGAAGGTCGTCTGCTTCGGCCGCACCTACGCTGAACATGCCCGGGAAATGGGCAACGAAGTACCTGTCACTCCGCTGATGTTCCTCAAGCCGAACACTTCGGTGGCCGGCCCTGGTGACCCGGTGACCCTTCCTGCCTTTTCCGAAGAAGTGTCCTACGAAGCCGAACTGGCCGTCGTGATCGGCCGCATCTGCAAAGACGTTCCCGCGGACAAGGCCGGGGATGTGATCTTCGGGTACACCTGTGCCAACGACCTCACGGCCCGTGACGTGCAGAGAACCGATAACCAGTGGGCCCGCGCCAAGGGCTGGGATGGGGCCTGTCCCATCGGCCCATGGATCGAAACGGAACTGGATGTCGAAGACGTGCGGATCCAGGGACGCTTGGACGGCGACACCGTCCAGGACGGGGATACCACCTTGATGGTCTGGAGCGTTCCCGATCTGGTGGCCTATGCCTCGCAGGCGTTCACGCTCTTGCCCGGCGACATCCTGCTGACCGGGACACCTGCCGGGGTCGGGCTGCTCCGTGAAGGGCAGCGTTTCGATGTGGAGATCGAGGGCATCGGCACGCTCACCAACACATTCCGTCGCTAGAGGCAGCTGCTATGTACGGAAAGCGTCGCGTCGGACGGGCCATCAGGGAGTCGATGACGGAGACCCAACGGAGTCGGGCGGCCCGCCCTGCCTGGCAGAAGCGCCGCTCCGCTTTTTGGGCGACCGCATGGGCATTGGCCGTCTGCTCACGGATCTCCTACCGGGCCGGATGGCCTGTTCCGGTCACCACCACGTTGTTGGTCATCGCCATCGTGGTGGCCGTGGCACTATTGACCCGCCGTATTGTCACAGCGGTACGTGGCAGGAGTCGGACCGCAGAGCGATGACGCGGATCAACTTCTCCTGACCGTATTAGGATGGGTGGCATCATGATTGAGCCATCCCAGATTCCCATCGTCACCGACGAGACCCCTGTCCGCGTCCGTTTCTGCCCGTCCCCGACCGGGACGCCACATGTCGGACTCATCCGCACCGCACTGTTCAACTGGGCCTATGCCCGGCATACCGGCGGAAAAATGGTGTTCCGGATCGAAGACACCGACGCCAAGCGTGACTCCGAGGAAAGTTATCGTCAGCTCCTCGACGCACTCGACTGGCTAGGCATCACCTGGGATGAAGGTGTAGACGTCGGCGGCCCGCACGAGCCCTACCGGCAGTCCCAGCGCGCAGATATCTATCAGGACGCTATCGCCAAGCTGCGCAGCGCCGGGCACCTCTATGAGTCGTTCTCCACCCCTGAGGAAGTCGAGGCACGCCACCGTGCGGCGGGGGAGGACCCCAAGCTCGGCTATGACAACTTCGATCGGACCCTCAGCGAGGACCAGATCGCCGCCTTCCGGGCCGAGGGGCGGGAGCCCGTCCTGAGATTGCGCATGCCGGATGACGATCTGACGTTTACCGACCTCGTTCGCGGTGAGATCACCTTCAAAGCCGGGTCAGTCCCCGATTTTGCCGTTGTCCGCGCCAACGGGAAGCCACTTTATACCTTGGTGAACCCCGTGGATGATGCCCTCATGGGGATCACCCACGTCCTGCGCGGTGAGGACATCCTCTCCTCGACGCCACGACAGATCGCCCTGTACCGGGCGATGATCGATGTGGGAATCGCCGAACACATGCCCCTCTTCGGGCATCTGCCCTACGTCATGGGTGCCGGCAAGAAGAAGCTCTCCAAGCGTGACCCCGAGGCCAGTCTCTTCCTCCACCGTGACCGGGGTTTCATCCCCGAAGGCCTGTTGAACTATCTGGCGTTGCTGGGGTGGAGTCTGTCGGCAGACGAAGACATCTTCACGCGCGACCAACTGGTGGCGGCTTTTGATATCCACGACGTACTCGGCAACCCGGCCAGGTTCGATGTGAAAAAGGCTGAGGCCATCAACGGCACCCATGTTCGGATGCTTGAAGCGCGGGATTTCCGCGACCGATTGGTTCCTTATTTGCGGGCTGCCGGAGTCACGGGGGAGACGCTGACCGCAGAGGAGGAGCACATATTGGACCAGGCGGCGCCTTTGGTCCAGGAACGCATCACCTTGCTGGGTGAGGCACCAGAGATGCTCGAGTTCCTTTTCCGTGGCGATGACGAGATCGTGATCCAACCGGAAGCTCTCAAGGGCATGCCCGGAAATGCCGACGAAGTTCTCGACGCGGCCCTGGCCGAGCTGACGGAACTGGTCGCCTGGGACGCGGAATCGATTCAAGGGGTCTTGCGCGCAGCGCTGATCGAGAACATGGGTATCAAGCCGCGGCTTGCCTTCGGTCCGCTGCGTACCGCCATGTCAGGTAAGCGTGTCTCGCCTCCGTTGTTCGAATCCATGGTTATCCTGGGCAAGGATTCTTCCCTGAAGCGCCTGCAGAACTTCAGGACCACGCTGGTCTGAGCGTCCACTGCTGGGCGCGAACAGCCGATTTTGGTTTTGTCGGAATCCTCGGGTAAAGTTATTTCTCGTGCCGAGGCATACGGAACATCCCGGAAAGGATGTGAACGTAGTCCGGCAAACCATTGGGATATGGTGTAATTGGCAACACATCGGTTTCTGGTACCGACATTCTAGGTTCGAGTCCTGGTATCCCAGCGCTACAGCCGGGGCAGATTCTGCGCCGGCTGGCATTGTCCGATGAGCAATCAGGACAAGCTATGGCCCCATCGTATAGCGGCCTAGTACGCCGCCCTCTCACGGCGGTAACGCGGGTTCGAATCCCGCTGGGGTCACGTTCACCAGAACAGGGCGGCATCAGCCCTCAACGATGCGAGCTATGCGGCCCCATCGTATAGCGGCCTAGTACGCCGCCCTCTCACGGCGGTAACGCGGGTTCGAATCCCGCTGGGGTCACCTGTCGAATTTCGCGGTACATCATCATGATGTGCCGCGATTTTCTTTTGTACCCCAAGGCCACGCGCGGCGCGGTTCCTTTGAGCTGGTTGCACTGTTCCGCCGCCTCGTTTGGCATGATGTAGTCGTGACTTCCCTAGACAGCGATGGCCAAGCAGGACCGCCGGCCCTCGGACTACTCCATGAGTGCCGGTCCGCCCTTGAAGCGGTGCGCTTGCCACTTGACCTTCCAGAGGCCAACCGGGTGCGCACCAGCGTGCTGGACGCGAGGGTCCAACTCGACGACTACGTCCTGCCCCGCTACCGCAGCCTCGACGCCCCGCTTCTGGCGGTGGTCGGTGGTTCAACGGGCGCCGGAAAGTCCACCCTGGTCAATGCGTTGGTCGGTCATCCGGTGACGCGGGCCGGCGCCATTCGTCCGACCACGCGACAGCCCATCCTCGTCCATCATCCGGATGAGCGAGACTGGTTCGATGGGAGCCGTATCCTGCCCGGTCTTCCACGCGTGAGCGGCAGCGCCGAACCAGGGGCGGAACTTCCCGGGGCGGCAATCACCAAGGCCGTTGGTACGGATGAAGGCCCAGCGACCATGGGGCGGCCATCGTTGCTGCTCCTCGGCCACGCAACCATCCCGCAAGGGATTGCGTTGCTGGACGCACCTGACATCGACTCGGTGTCTGACGCCAACCGTGAACTGGCAGGGCAGCTGCTTTCGGCAGCCGATCTCTGGATCTTCGTTACTACCGCCAACAGATACGCCGATGCCGTGCCCTGGCAGCTTCTGACGGATGCAGCCTCCCGCGAGATCACCGTGGCCATTGTCCTGGACCGTGTCCCTCCGGGTGTCGACGACGAAGTCGCCGCCGATCTGCGGGCGATGCTCGACGGAAAGGGGCTGGCGGCCGCCGAACTCTTCGTCGTCCAGGAATCCACGCTGGATGGGCAAGGCATGCTCTCCGACGCAGCCGTGGCACCCGTGAGGAAATGGTTGGCCGGGATTGCCCAGGACAGTGCCGGCCGGGCCGCAATCGCGCGCAAGACCCTCAGTGGGGTGATCGCCAGCCTGGCCCGCCTCTTATTAGAGGTCGTCGAGGCCCAGGAGGCGCAACATGCTGCCGGAGACCAACTGACCGTCCATGTCGCCGACGCCTACGCTGGTGCCGCGCAGCGCATTGCTGAGGCGACCAGCGAAGGAACACTGTTGAGGGGCGAGGTTCTGGCCCGGTGGCAGGACTTCGTGGGGACCGGGGAGTTCTTCCGGTCGTTGGAATCGAACATCGGCAAGGTCCGCGACCGCATCGGGGCGTTTTTCTCCGGGAGGCCACAGCCAGTCAGCACCGTCGAAGAAGCCATCGAAACTGGTTTGCACGCTGTCATCGTCGACGAAGCGGCGAAGGCGGCAGAACAGTCGGAGAACTTCTGGCGGGCGGATCCTGCGGCCCGCTCACTTCTTGGCGACGTCGATTACGGATCGACCTCCGAGGGATTCAGCGATCGCGTGGCAGCGGAAATTCGTGACTGGCAAAACGAGCTGTTGGCCCTGATCAGATCGGAAGGATCCGGAAAGCGTTTCACCGCGAGGATGGTGTCCTTCGGCGTCAACGGTGTTGCCGTCGCCCTGATGGTTGTGGTGTTTGCCTCCACGGCTGGATTGACCGGACTAGAGGTCGGCATCGCCGGTGGTACCGCCGTGGTCGGACAAAAGCTGCTTGAGTCCATTTTCGGAGAAGACGCTGTCCGGCGCTTGGCCAAAACGGCGCGTGAAGGGCTCGAAGAACGTGTGAAGCAACTACTCGACGAGGAAGGTACCCGATTCCTCGATCTGTTGAGGGGTATCCCGACGATGGAGGAGATCGCCAGCTTGCAGGACGTGTCCGGACGGCTGGAACAACTGGCACAGACCACTGCGAAAGAGTTCAAATGAGCCGCCGGGGCAAGGAAGCGGTGACCACACCGTTGATCGAACGACTCGAAGCGCTCCAACATGCCTCCGAGCTTGGCACGGGCCGGGTGCCCCAGGCGCAAATCGAGAAAGCGGACGCCGTGCTGGAACAGGCTTCCACCCGCAGGTCCCTGTCCGCCGAGCACACCGTCGTTGGATTCTTCGGTGCCACCGGCAGCGGCAAGTCCTCGCTTTTCAACGCGGTGACCGGCAGGGATCTGGCCCGTGCCGCGGCCACGCGCCCGACGACCAGCGTGCCCTTGGCCGGGGTGTGGCAGGCCGAGGGCAGTGATGATCTCCTGGATTGGCTGCAGGTTCCCGAACGCCACCAACTTGATCAGCCGTTGGGTACGAGCCGGGCCGGGCTGTTGCGACGACGAAGCGGCCAGGCCAGCGGGCTGATCCTGGTGGACCTTCCGGATTTTGATTCCACGACGGCAGGGAATCGCGAAACCGCGGAGCGGCTTGCCGGCCAGGTGGATGTCCTGGTGTGGGTGCTCGATCCACAAAAATATGCCGATGCCGCGGTTCATCACGAATTTATCCGTCCACTGGCCGCATATGCCGGGATCACGCTCGTGGTGTTGAACCAGATAGATCTCCTGGATTCCTCGGATCGCACGGCAGTCATCGAGTCCCTCCGCGGCATTCTGGAGACCGATGGTCTGCGCCGTCCACGGCTCCATGCCGTGTCGGCGAAATCCGGGGAGGGCATCGATGGATTGCGTGAAGCAATTGCCGATGTTGCCGTTGCCCGATCGGCGTCGACGGATCGCCTACTTCAGGACGTGGCGGCTGCTGCGGACGGTCTGGTGGGACCAACTCACTCAGCGGCGGCTCCTGAAGCGGGAGCTGGAGAGGACCCGGCAGTGGCCATCGGGAGGGGGCTGACCGAACCTGGCACTGCCGAGCAACGAGCACTGGCTGATCACTTGGCGGATGCAGCCGGTGTCGAAACCGTGGTTGCCGCGACCCGGACCTCCTACCGGCTTCAAGCTCGAGGTCGGACCGGCTGGCCGGTGACCCGGTGGTTGTCGAGGCTTCGTCCCGATCCCTTGCGGCGGCTCAACCTGCGCAGCCGTGACGTCAACCCTGCAGTGAACAGGACGTCATTACCGGCGCCCGGTGCTGCCCAACGGGCCCAGGCGGATTCTGCGGTGAGGCTCTTCGCCGACGGGGCAAGCAAGGGTGCTCCCGAAGCTTGGCGGGGATCGATCCGACGTGCCGCCCGGGCGAGCTCAAAGAACCTGCCCGATGCACTGGATCAGGCCATAGCCTCAACAGATATCTCGGCAGGGCGCGGGTCCTGGTGGTGGCCCGTCGTATCGGTCGTGCAGTGGGCCGCCTTGGCTGTGGCTCTGGCCGGGGCTGGATGGCTGGCCGTGCTGGCGATCATGGGATATCTCCAGTTCGACGCCCCTGCGGCCCCCCGGGTTGAAGGATTTCCTGTGCCGACGTTGATGTTGGTCGGGGGAGTGCTGCTGGGGATCGTCCTCGGTCTGGTGACCGGTCTCCTGGCTCGGGCAGCGGCTTCCGGGAGGGCCCGAAGGGCGCGTAGGGAACTCAGGGCATCCATCACCCGCGTGGCGCAGGACCTGGTGGTGGAACCGGTGAATGCCGAAGTCAGTCGCTTCAACAACTTCGGTTCTGCCGTTCGGAGGGCCCGTGGCTGAGACTCCGGATCAGGAACGCACGGTGGCCGGGATCGGCGAAGCAGGGGTCCTGAAGCGGATCCTGCCGCGCCTGCGCGGTGCCGACATGCTGCTGGGCCCCGGGGACGACGCGGCCATCATCTCCGCACCGGGAGGACGCTTCGTGGTGACCATCGACACCCTCGTCCAGGATCAGGACTTCCGCCTGAACTGGCGCAACGGCTATCAGAGCACAGGATATGACGTCGGCTGGAAATCGGCGGCGCAGAACCTCTCGGACATCAACGCCATGGGCGCCGTGGCGACGGCCGCAGTGATTAGCCTGACGCTCCCCCCGGAGACACCGGTGTCCTGGGTCGAGGGGATTGCCGACGGCTTCTCGGACGCCGTGCGGGAACTCGGCGCCGACCACTGTGCGCTGGCCGGCGGGGACCTGAGCTCGGGCGGTGAGCTGTCGATCACGGCCGCCTTGACCGGTATGATTCCTGGTTCCGAGCTACTACGGAGCGGGGCCCGTCCAGGTGACATCGTCGCCGTCTGCGGGGTGATGGGTGCTGCCGCGGCCGGCTTGGACCTGTTGGAATCCGAGCATGACTACGCTGCGCTCGGTCCATCATGCTCGACCGTCGTTGAACGCCAGTGCCGGCCGCGGCCGCCCTTGGACGCAGGCCCCCGGGCAGCAGCCGCCGGAGCCACGGCGGCGATGGACCTCTCCGACGGGTTGGTCCGTGACGCGGGTCGGTTGGCAGAGGCCAGCGGGGTGTTGATTGAGTTGGAATCCATGGCGCTTCGGGCCCACCTCGTTTTGATGGGGCACAAAGGCCTCGATCTCGGGGCCGTTGCGGAACTGTTGGAGCGGGAGCCCTTGGGTTGGGTTCTCGGTGGGGGAGAGGACCACGGGTTGCTGGCAACCTTCCCTCGAGAAACCGCTCTGCCGCAGGGGTTCGTGCCCGTCGGCCAGGTGGGCCGTGAGAAGACCGGCGAGGGACCCCGGCAGCGGATATTCCTGGATGGCCAGCGGTATCCTTCAGGAATCGTGAAGGGTTCCCCCGAAGGATTCGACCATTTCAGCGAATAAGGTGCATGAAAGTCGCACCTAGACCGTTGGCTTCTTCAAGGCATCGCTGAGTTGGGCGGCCATTCGGCACACGATTTCCGAATGGGCTTTGCCCGGCTGACGACCGAGGCGTTCGATGGGACCCGAGATCGACACCGCCGCGATGACCCTGCCGGAGGGTCCGCGGACGGGTGCCGAAACCGAAGCCACCCCTTGTTCCCGTTCCCCCAGGGATTGGGCCCACCCGCGCCGTCGTACGCCGGCAAGGATGGTGGGGGAGAAGCGGGCGTGGCTGAGTCCGTGCAGAAGCCGTTCGTGGTCTTCCCACGCCAACAGGACCTGGGCGGCGGAACCGGCCTTCATCGAAAGCTGGGTTCCCACCGGAATGGTGTCACGCAAACCCACCGGGCGTTCTGCCGAGGCAACGCAGACCCGGTTCTCGCCCTGGCGCCTAAACACCTGCGAGCTTTCTCCGGTGGCGTCGCGCAACTGGACCAGGAGGGGGCCGGCGGCGGCGATGAGGCGGTCCTCACCGGCTGCCGAGGCCAGTTCCACCAGCCGGCTCCCGAGCATGAAGCGCCCGTGGATGTCCTTTCCCGCTAGCCGATGGTGCACCAGGGCCTGGGCCAACCGATGGACCGTGGGGCGTGAGAGTCCCGTGGCTGCGACCAATTGAGCCAGACTGATGGGTCCGGCCTCGAGCGAATCGAGAACCAAAGCTGCCTTGTCGATGACGCCGACCCCGCTTGATGTGTCCATCTATTGATACTAGCGTCTCAACATATGAGATGCACGTCATTCTGCTAGCGTGCGGAGTGTCGCTGGTGGTGTCCTAGATAGCGAGGGAAGAATCCAGGAGGAACCCAATGTCTGAACAGGAACGATCCACGGCACCCACCACGCCCAAGACGCTGGCCGAAAAGGTCTGGGACGCACACGTGGTCCGAGAAGGTGGTGGTGAGGGCTCGGCACGACGCCCGGACCTCATCTACATCGACCTGCACCTGATTCACGAAGTGACTTCCCCGCAGGCCTTCGAAGGACTGCGACTGGCCGGCCGACCGCTGCGTCGGCCGGACTTGACCATCGCCACCGAGGACCACAACACTCCGACATTGGAGATCCACAAGCCCATCGCGGACCCGACGTCCCGTACCCAGATCGAGACGCTGCGGGCCAATTGCGCCGAGTACGGTGTGAGGCTGCACTCGTTGGGCGATCAGGAGCAAGGAATCGTCCACGTCGTGGGGCCGCAGCTGGGCCTGACTCAGCCCGGGGTCACCGTGGTGTGCGGTGATTCCCATACCTCCACCCACGGGGCGTTCGGGGCGCTGGCCTTCGGCATCGGCACCTCCGAAGTCGAGCACGTCATGGCGACCCAGACCCTGTCATTGAAGCCGTTCAAGACGATGGCCATCAATGTCGAGGGGACGCTGCGTACAGGTGTGACCTCCAAGGACATCATCCTGGCGGTCATCGCCAAGATCGGCACCGGCGGCGGACAGGGATATGTGCTGGAATACCGTGGATCGGCCATCCGTGCGCTGTCCATGGAAGCCCGCATGACGATCTGCAACATGTCGATCGAGGCCGGCGCCCGCGCAGGTATGGTCGCCCCCGACCAGACCACCTTCGACTACCTCGAAGGCCGCCCGCACGCCCCGGAGGGCGAAGACTGGGATGCTGCCGTGGACTATTGGAAGACGTTGCGTACCGACGAAGACGCCCGGTTCGATGCCGAGGTCAACGTCAACGCCGATGAACTCGAGCCTTTCGTCACCTGGGGGACCAACCCCGGCCAAGGAGTTTCACTCTCCGAATCGGTCCCCGCCCCCGAGGACTTCCAGGACGAGAACGCACGTGCCGCCTGCGAAAGGGCCTTGACCTACATGGATCTGTCAGCGGGCACCCCGATGAAGGACATCCGAGTCGATACCGTTTTCTTGGGCTCCTGTACCAACTCCCGCATGGAGGATCTGCGCTCTGCCGCCAACATCATTAACGGTAGGCAGAAGGATCCGGAGATCCGCATGATCGTGGTTCCCGGTTCCGCGCGCGTGCGCCTCGAAGCCGAAGCCGAAGGATTGGACCGGATCTTCAAGGACTTCGGCGCCGAATGGCGCTTTGCCGGCTGTTCGATGTGCCTGGGCATGAACCCGGACCAGCTGGCCGAAGGAGAGCGCTGTGCCTCCACCTCCAACCGCAACTTCGAAGGCCGACAAGGTAAGGGCGGTCGCACCCACCTGGTCTCCCCGCTGGTGGCAGCAGCCACCGCCATTCGGGGAACCCTGAGTTCGCCCTCGGACCTGGAACCAGCCGACGGTGCAACCGTCTCAGCAGCCTAAGGAAGCAGACATGGAAAAGATCACCACACATACGGGTATCGGCGTTCCGCTGCGGCAGTCGGATATCGACACCGATCAGATCATCCCCGCCGTCTACCTCAAGCGGATCACCCGCACGGGCTTCGACGACGCGTTGTTTGCCCGCTGGCGCAAGGATCCCGAGTTCGTGTTGAACCAGGAATCCTTCTCCCAGGGTTCCGTCCTCGTGGCCGGACCGGACTTCGGGACCGGCTCCTCCCGTGAGCACGCCGTCTGGGCGCTGAAGGACTATGGTTTCCGTGCAGTCCTCTCGTCGCGTTTCGGCGACATCTTCCGGGGCAACTCCGGTAAACAGGGGCTGGTCGCTGCGCAGGTCGACCAGGGTGATATCGAGCTCATCTGGAAGGAACTCGATAATCATCCAGGGACCACGGTCACCGTGGACCTGGAATCGCGGACCGTCAGCTGCGGATCGCTCGTCGCACCCTTCGAGATTGACGACTACACGCGTTGGCGGCTCATGGAAGGCCTGGATGACATCGGCCTGACCCTGCAACAGGAGCCGGATATCACCGCCTACGAGCAGACCAGACCGAGCTGGAAGCCGAAGACGCTTCCCGCAAAATATTCCTGAGCGTAGGTGTTCCACACTTCCGCCGACAGCGAATCGCGCACGCCGAACCGCCGCGCGTTCAAAGGTCGTCGGGGTTGGTGGCTGTATGCTTGCCGAGAACCTTCGGAGAACTCGAAGAACCATACAAGTGTGAGGTTTTGATACATGGGCAAGGTCCTGACTATCCACGGCGGCGTCCCGCTACAGGGGAGAGTAAAGGTCAGGGGGGCCAAGAATCTAGTTCCGAAGGCGATGGTGGCTTCTCTTTTGGGAAACACCCCCTCGGCACTGCGCAACGTTCCGGAAATCAAGGATGTCGACGTCGTCACGAGTCTGTTGCAGATCCACGGCGTCACGGTCGAAAAGGATCCTGAATCCGGTGATCTCACCCTCGACCCCCAGGGCGCCAAGACGGCCCCGTCCAATGAGATCGATGCCCATGCCGGGGACTCTCGTATTCCGATCCTGTTCTGTGGCCCGTTGATCCACAGCATCGGTGAGGCCTTCATCCCCGATCTCGGGGGATGCAGGATCGGGGACCGCCCTATCGATTTCCATTTGGACGTCCTCCGCAACTTCGGTGCGGTGGTCGATAAGCGTGCCAATGGCATTTCGATCAGTGCGCCGCACGGTCTCAAGGGCGCCAAGGTGGATTTGCCCTATCCGAGTGTCGGTGCCACCGAGCAGGTCCTGCTGACGGCCGTCCGTGCCGAAGGCATCACCGAACTCACCGGTGCCGCGGTGGAGCCTGAAATCATGGACCTGATTGCGCTCCTGCAGAAAATGGGTGCCATCATCACGGTCCAGACCGACCGGGTCATCCGGATCGAGGGGGTCGCCGCGCTCCATGGTTACAACCACCGTGCCATTCCCGACCGCAATGAAGGGGCCTCGTGGGCCTCTGCGGCGTTGGCCACGCGGGGAGACATCTATGTCGAGGGAGCGGACCAGCAGGACCTGACGTCCTTCTTGAACACCTACCGCAAGATCGGTGGGGACTTCGAGGTGCACGATGAT
Source organism: Micrococcaceae bacterium (assembly GCA_030452125.1). Lineage (GTDB taxonomy): Bacteria > Actinomycetota > Actinomycetes > Actinomycetales > Micrococcaceae > Arthrobacter_H. The sequence continues at coordinate 10,997 of JAKDMV010000041.1, read as the reverse complement.
GGGATCCGCTTCTTCCACCCCGGAGGGGAACTGAAGCCTCTGGTTCTCGAAACCGATGTCCACCCCGGATTCATGACCGACTGGCAGCAGCCCCTGGTGGTTGCCCTGACCCAGGCCCATGGGGTCTCGATCGTCCACGAGACTGTCTATGAAAACCGTTTCGGGTTCACCGAGGCCTTGGTGCGCATGGGAGCAACCATCCAGTTGCACCGCGAATGCCTCGGCGCGGTTCCCTGCCGTTTCGGACAACGAAACTTCAAACACTCGGCAGTGATCACCGGCCCCTCGCAGCTCATGGGCCGCGATATCGACATTCCGGACCTACGCGGAGGTTTCTCGCACCTGATTGCGGCCCTGGCTGCCGAGGGGACCAGCCACGTGACCGGTATCGAGCTGATCAGCCGTGGCTACGAGCGTTTCCTGGACAAGATCCAGGGCCTCGGAGCGCGCGTCGAAATCAGCGAAATCGTCTAGGGCCCGCATGAAGGAAGAACGGGGACAGCGACTGGTCTTCGGGGTGCTGGCCGGTATTGCCAGACCCCTGATGAACGTGCTGATGGCCAAAACCTGGATCGGGTTCGATGACCTGCCGGCAGGCGGATTCATCGCCTGCCCCAACCATGTCACGGAGCTCGACCCGGTGGTGGTGGGCCATGCCTTCTACAACCAAGGGCGCCTTCCGCGGTACCTCACGAAGGATTCGCTGTTCAAGGTTCCACTCCTGGGGGCAGCCTTGCGGGCTTCCCGACAGGTTCCGGTTTCCCGAGCCACTTTGGGTGCCAGCGGATCCCTCGCTATCGCGCAGGAGGTGTTGGAGGCCGGGGACGTGATCATCATCTATCCCGAAGGATCCCTGACCCGCGATCCCGAGGAATGGCCCATGCGCGGACGCACCGGGGCCGCCCGGCTCGCCTTGCAGACCGGCGCTCCGGTGGTCCCGATCGCCCATTGGGGGGCCCAGAAAGTTCTGCCCCGGTACGGAAAATCCTTGAAGATCCTTCCGCGGAAGCGGGTCTATGTGAGGGCCGGCGAGCCGGTGGATCTCGATGATCTGCGGGACCAGCCGATGACTCGCGCAGTTCTCGACCAGGCAACCACACGAATCATTGCCGCCGTGTCGGTCGAGGTCGGGGAACTCCGTGGCGAGCAGCCACCGGAAACCCCATGGGACCCGGCCGCGCACGGACAGGCTGCGACAGGACGTATGAAGTCAGAAGACAAGAACCGCACCGAAGACGACCGACCGGGAGGGGACCGATGAGGCCAACACCGCAGAAGATTGCCGTTCTCGGAGCGGGGAGCTGGGGAACGACCTTCGCCAAGGTCCTGGCGGACTCTTGTGCCGACAACGGAACCACGGTCCAACTTTGGGCGCGTCGTGCCGAGGTCGCCGAGGAAATCACCTCGAAGCACACGAACTCGACCTATCTGAAGGAGACTGTCCTTCCGGCCAACATCATCGCCTCCTCGGATGCCGCAGCCGTCTTGGCCGACGCGGAAATGGTCGTGCTGGCTGTGCCGGCCCAACAACTCCGCGAACAACTCCGGAACGTAGCAGGCCTCATTCCGGCAGGCGCCGTCATCGTGTCCTTGATGAAGGGACTCGAGCGCGGCACAGATTCACGGATGACGGAAGTGATTGCCGAGGAGCTCGACCGAACCCAGGACGAAATTGCCGTGGTCTCCGGCCCGAACCTGGCCATGGAAATTGCGCGTGAGGAGCCTACCGCCTCGGTGGTTGCCTGCCCGGACGGGGATACCGCGGCATGGATCGCCAACGCGTGCTCTCCCGACTACTTCCGGCCCTACACGAACACCGACCTCATCGGAGTCGAAATCGGTGGCATCGTCAAGAACGTCATCGCCTTGGCCGTCGGCATCTGCGACGGCCGCGGGATGGGAGACAACACCAAGGCCTCCGTCATCACCCGTGGATTGGCCGAAACGACCCGGTTGGCCCTGGCCATCGGTGGAAAACTGGAAACCATGTCCGGACTTGCCGGTCTGGGAGACCTGGTTGCCACCTGTTCCTCGCCGCTTTCACGCAACCGCACGGCCGGTAGGTATCTGGGCAACGGGCTCACCCTCGAAGAAGTCAACGACACGATGACGCAGACGGCAGAGGGCATCAAGTCCGCCCGAGCCGTGTTGGACCTAGGGCGGAACGTGCAGGTGGAAATGCCGATCACCGAGGCCGTCGTCATGGTCCTCGAAGGCAAGCTCACCGTTTCCGCCATGGCCGAACGCCTGCTGGGCCGCGAACTGAAATCCGAGGGAGAGGGCTCATGAGCGAGACCAAGAAGACCAGAACACGGATCGCACTGCTCTTCGGCGGCCGGTCGCCGGAACACTCCGTGAGCTGTGTCACTGCCGCCGGGATCCTCCGGGTCCTGGACCCGGAGAAATACGAAGTCATCCCCATCGGTATCACCCGTCAAGGACAGTGGACCATCGAGGAAGCCGACCCGGAGTCCTGGTCGCTGAGATCGGGCGCAGCACCTGAGGTCGAGCCCAGCAACGAGTCCCTGCAGTTCTCCCACACCAACGAGGCGAGCGAACTCGTTGGACACAGCAAATCCGGGGCCATGCGGAGCCTTGGGGGAGTAGACGCAGTCTTCCCGGTCCTGCATGGATCCTTCGGTGAGGACGGGACGGTCCAAGGTCTGCTGGAAATGGCGGATATCTCCTATGTAGGTTCCGGCGTTGCCGCCAGTGCGATCGGTATGGACAAGCACTTCGCCAAGCTTGTTTTCGAAGCCGCCGGGCTGGAAATCGGTCCCTACGAAGTGATCACCGACAAGGAATGGCAGCGTGATCGCCAGTCCTGTCTGGACCGGCTGTCGCGCTTGGAATATCCGATCTTCGTGAAACCTGCCCGGGCCGGATCCTCCGTGGGCGTGAGCCGGGTGGCTGATCAAGCGGGCCTGGTTGAAGCCATCGATGCCGCACGCGAGCACGATCCCAAGGTGATCATCGAACAAGGCATCGAAGGCCGCGAAATCGAATGTGGCGTTCTGGAAGGGCGCGGCTCCGATGCGCCGCGAACCTCTTTGCCCGGCGAAATCGTTGTTACGGCGGGCGCCGATACGTTCTATGATTTCAATGCCAAGTATGTCGACGGGGGTGCAGCGGAGCTCACCTGCCCGGCTGCCCTGCCCGAAGACCAGATCTCGATCATCAGGGAACAGGCAGCCACGGCCTTCGACGCGATCGGCGGTGAAGGCCTGGCGCGGGTCGACTTCTTCTACACCGATGATGGCCGGTGGATCATCAACGAGATCAACACCATGCCCGGTTTCACTCCGGTGAGCATGTATCCGCGTATTTGGCAGGAAACAGGAATCGGCTACGCAGACCTCGTGGATGAACTCATCTGGTTGGCCTTGAACCGGAAAACCGGGCTGCGTTAGTAGCCCATGAGTCCCGGCAGGGACCTAAGGCAGGTCCTCGGACGTGTCCTGGGTACTGCATCCGCCTTGGGCGGGAATACGTTCGGCGGCGGAGCCGAGCTGGGACAACACGGTGCTCGACGGGACTTCATCTGGGTTGAAGAGAACCTCGGTGGCGGGGGTACGACCGTAGGTGGTCAACGTCCAGGCAACCTCGCCCTCCTTGGCCACCCAGTCCACGCCGTTTACCCCGGCACACTGGTCGGTCGTCGGGCCCGGAACATTGACCCCGCACCGAAGGATGATCTTCGCAGGGTCCCCCCATACGGCGGTCGCCTGGCTGGTCGTGGCGCGGAGCTCATAGCCGGCCAACTCCTCGGGCATCGCAACCATCATGTCCGCGCAAAGCGGGTTGGCTGCGTCATCGGCTGACTGAACGGTAGCGGGACTGGAACATCCGGCGAGTGACAGGCCTGCCAGAAGCAGAACGGCCGCCGGAATGACCCGGCGCTGAACAGAAAAATCAACAGGAAAACGCACCCCTCCACTCTAACCTGCGTGGCCGCGGCTAGGATGGGACGGCAACCACGGCGATGAAAGGCTGACATGTCCCGAGAGAACATGGATTTTGGTTTCGGGGACCCCGAACCGAAAAAGAAACACCCGGTACGGGCCACCATCATCACCCTTTTGTCCCTGGTCGTGATTGCCGCTCTCGTCGCGGGTGGCTATGTCTTCATGCTGGCCAAGAACTTCGATTCGAATAGTTCCAAGATCGAGTCGGCCTTCCCCGCCGAATCCGTCCGTCCCGATGCGTCGGAGAAGGGCGCCGTCAACATCCTGCTTCTGGGCAGCGACTCCGGTGGTGGCTCCGGTGACTCCGAGAACCTCAAGGGCGTTCCCAATGCCGGCAGGTCGGATACGATCATGCTGATCCACGTGCCGGCTGACCGCAAGAATGTGTTTGTCACGTCGATCATGAGGGACACGTGGGTGCCCATTCCAGGTAAGGGCAGTCATAAGATCAACGCGGCCTTCTCCTATGGTGGGGTCCCACTGGCAGTACAGACGCTGGAGACACTCCTGGACACACGTATCGACCATGTTGCCTCCATTGACATGGAGGGTTTCAAGGGACTCACCGAAGCGATCGGCGGCGTTGATGTCGATGTCCCCTCCAACTTCACCTCCGGGTACGGGCACTACGATTTCACCAAGGGCCAGACGCATCTCGAGGGAGACAAAGCCCTGGCCTTCGTCCGGGAACGAAAATCCTTCAAGGACGGCGACTACCAGCGGGTCAAGAACCAGCAGACCTTCATCAAGGCAGTGGTAGCGAAGGTGCTCACTCCCAAAACGTTGGCCAACCCGGCCAAGATGTCCGATGTGGTCGACGAGATCTCGCCCTACATCGCCGTCGATGACGAGTTCGGTGCCGTGGAGGTGGGCATGCTGGGTGCTTCCCTGGCACGTGTGCGGAGCAACGACATGCACTTCTTCACCCTGCCGAACCAGGGGACCGGATGGTCCGACGACGGCCAATCCATCGTCGTGCCCGACGACGCGGCCATCAAGGAGCTCTCTGCTGCACTGAAGGATGACAACGTCGACGAGTTCGTGCAGTCGCACGGACTCTAAGCAACCCGTAAGGGGAACGAACATGACCGCCAAGATCGCTTCAGGGGTGCCCGCGGCAGCCACCTGGCTCGAATCGATGGTCGGTGCCCTGGCCAACCACAGCGACCGTCTGGACGCCATCAACATCTTTCCCGTGGCTGACGGGGATACCGGGTCCAACCTCTACCTGACCGCGCGTACGGCCCAGGACGCCGTGTCTGTGCTCGAGTCGGAAGATCTGGGTGAATACCTGGCAACGGCAGGGCGCGCAGGAATGGAATCCGCCCGTGGAAATTCGGGCACATTGCTGTCGGTGTTCCTCATCGGATTTTCAGAACCTCTGCTGGGACAGCCGCGGTTGACCGGGCCGCTGCTTGCGGCGGCGCTGGAGCGCGGAAGGGTCCGTGCCTGGTCGGCGCTCAGCGATCCGGTTCCTGGGACCATGCTCTCCGTTGCGGAGTCCGCGGCCCGGGCCGCGAGCAGTGCGGTGGCAGAGTCGAATGCCGACCCGTCCAGCCGGGCGAACTTGCGAGAGGTCCTGGCTGCCGTGCAGGATGTCACCCTCCGTTCCGTGGTCAGCACGGAGGACCAACTCGGGGCACTCACCCAAGCCAAGGTGGTCGATGCCGGCGCCGTGGGCATGATGCTGGTGCTCGACACGCTCTGTGCGGCGGTGACCGGTGAAGAACCCGATGAATCCCGCTATACGCCGCTCCACGGCTATGGGATCCAGGATCCCCACATTCATGCCACGTCCTCCAACGAGGAAGGAGTCGAGGTCATGTGTACGATCACGTTGGGTGCGTTGGAAGCAGCAACGCTGCGGGCACGCCTTGACTCACTCGGCAACTCGGTGATCATGAGCGCCGTCAACGGGCCCGACGAAGCATACAGGTGGCGGGTCCATGTGCACGTCGATCACGCCGAGGACGCGCTGGAGGCCATACGGGAAGCCGGTGAGCCAGTGAACGTCTCCATCACGGATTTGTGCACCCACAGTGGCTGACTCGACATCCTTCGGCCCGGAAACACCGTTGCGATCAGCCATCGGCAGCCGCGCAGCCGACGCAGTAGCCAAGGCCTTCCAGCTTGAAACTTGTGGTGAACTGCTCCATCATTTCCCCCGAAGATATCTCGATGTCGGCGAGCTGACACGTATCGACCAACTTCCGTTCGGTGAAACCGTCACCGTGGTGGCCCGGGTCGTCTCATCGGAACAACGCAGGATGCAGCGACGCAAGGGCATGCTGCTCCAAGTGGCCGTCGAGGACGAACTCGGAGAAACGCATGGACGTCTCAACATGACCTTCTTCAACGGATATAAGGCAGCCAGGGAACTGACCACCGGCACGGTGGCCATGTTCAGCGGGAAAGTCGGTGCCTACCGGCAAACACTCCAACTGGCCCAACCCGAATATGCCCTCCTGGAAACCGCCGATGACGCCGAACCCCGTCCGATCCCGATTTATCCGGCAACCGCCGCCGTGAGCAGCCAGGCGCTGCGCGGAATGATGGAGCTGGTGTTGGCTGGCGTGTCACCCGAGACCTACCCTGATCCGTTGCTTGCATCCCTCCGCGAGAAGCACCGCCTCCCTGAACTTGCCCGGGCGCTCTATGCGGTCCACGCACCGGATACCGTGGCCCATGGCGAAGCAGCAAAGAAACGCTTCAGATACGACGAGGCCTTGGTGCTCCAGCTGGCCTTGGCTGAGCGGCGGGCTCATCGATTCCGCCAACCGGCGACCGCACGTGTCGGGGGAGTGGACGGCATGCTCAATAAGTTTGAAGCATCCTTGCCCTTCACACTGACCGAGGGGCAAGTCCGAGCGGGGTTGGAAATCTCCGCGGATCTGGCACGCCAACATCCGATGAACCGCCTGCTCCAAGGAGAAGTCGGGTCTGGTAAAACCGTGGTCGCATTGCGTGCCATGCTTCAGGTGATCGACGCCGGAGCGCAGACGGCACTGATGGCGCCCACCGAGGTCCTCGCCCAGCAACACTATGCTTCGATCTCCCGAATGCTGGGCCCACTCGGACGGGCCGGACAGCTTGACGGAGATCCGAAGGGGACGCGTGTGGATCTACTGACCGGATCCATGCCGGTCGCCCAGCGTAGGGAGGTACTGCTCAGGGTCGCTTCCGGCGAAACCGGGATCCTGATCGGAACCCATGCCTTGCTTTCGGAAAATGTCATTTTTGCCGAACTGGGATTCGTCGTGGTCGACGAACAGCACCGCTTCGGTGTGGAACAGCGAGACACTCTGCGAGCCAAGGGCAGTGTGCAGCCCCATATGCTGGTCATGACGGCGACACCCATTCCGCGGACCGTCGCGATCACGGTCTTCGGGGACCTGGAGATCAGCACTCTATCTGAACTGCCGGCCGGCCGGGCCCCGACCAGCACCTATCTCGTGGATCTGCACGACGAACGCTACCGCGATCGGATGTTCGCCTTGATGCGCGAAGAAGTGGATCGGGGGCACCAAGTTTATTTGGTCTGTCCGCGCATTTCCGAGCAGACGGCCGAAGAGGGCATGGGGCCGGAGTCGAGTACATCCGAGGGGACAGGGCCAGAGGCAGGATCCGGTGGAGCCGACCGATTGGGTCCACCCGCACCGCCGAAGGCGACGGTCGAAGAAATGTACCAGCGGTTGGGAGGCATGCCACTTTTCGAGGGAATTGGCATCGACATGCTCCACGGCCGGATGACGACCGAGGAGAAGACAGGAGCCATGTCGGGATTCGAGTCGGGGGAAACCGGAATCCTTGTCTCGACGACGGTCATCGAAGTAGGCGTCGATGTCCCGAACGCCACCGCGATGATCATCCTCGACGCCGACTCCTTCGGAGTGTCCCAGTTGCACCAGCTCCGCGGGCGCGTTGGCCGTGGTGGACTGCCGGGGACTTGTCTGCTGGCATCTTGGCTTCCTTCGGGGCATCCTTCCTTGCAACGGCTCGCTGCCGTGGCCAACACCACGGATGGTTTTGAACTGGCCGAAGTCGACCTTGCGGAACGCCGCGAAGGCGACGTGCTGGGTGCCCGTCAGTCGGGAACACAGAACACCCTGAAGATCCTCAGAGTCGTCCGAGATCGGAAGATCATCACTGCGGCCCGGACCGATGCCGAACAGATCGTAGAAAGCCTCGGAGGACTCGCTGGGCATCCGGGACTTCGCCAATTGGTGCACAGCTGGGTGGATGATGACATGCAAGCATTCCTGGAACGGGGTTAGTAGTACATGGGACGTGTTATTGCCGGGGCAGCCGGGGGACTGGGACTGACTTCCGTCCCGGGGGATGCCACCCGGCCGACAACCGACCGGGTGAAGGAAGCTCTCTTCTCGCGGTTGGAGAGTCAGGACGAACTTGAAGGTGCCCGCGTCCTGGATCTCTATGCCGGGTCCGGGGCGCTCGGGGTCGAGGCGGCCAGCCGTGGGGCACGGACGGTAGTGCTCGTTGAACAGGCCCCCAAGGCCTTGGCAGCTTGCCAAGCCAATGCCGCATTGGTCAACAAGCACCTTCGCAGGGAAGCGGTCGCGGCCAGACGAGGATCCGTCAAGACTTTCCTGGCGGCCGAAATCGAGTCGGGGCGTGGCTGGGACCTGGTATTCCTGGACCCGCCTTACCCGCTCACGGATACCGAACTCTCGGCCACGTTATTGGAACTGGTACCGGTCTTGAACGAAGGGGCACTGGTGGTGTTGGAGCGTTCCACGCGATCCCCTGAACCATCGTGGCCGGAGGGGCTGGCCAGCCTCTCGGCGAAGAAATACGGGGAGACGACCCTATGGTTTGCGGAGACCGTCCAGATCGACCCCTGAGAGGACGCTGCCGGGGTGGGGGCCCATGCTTCGCAAGGCATCCAGCCGAGAGCCGTCCCATGCCGTATCCGTTCCCATGAGTATGAAGTTCCCTGGGGCACGTCGGCTGAACAGCTCTTGGGGAGCGGCGACGGTGACTTGCCGGTACGTCTCTTCCATGGCGTTGATTTGCTGGCGGATGAAGGCAAAGGGCGGATCATCCCCGACGTTGACCAACGATATCCCCTCAGGGGCCAGCAGATCCCGGATCTCGCGATGGAATTCATCCGCCCGCAGATGTTCCGGAGCATCAGCACCGGCAAAGACATCCAAAATGACTGCGTCGAAAGCCTCTCCGGCCAGTTTGTCCGCAACAACTTCACGGGCATCGCCGATCATGAGCTCACAATTCGTGTCGGCCGGCAGCGGAAGGGACTCGGTGACGAAGCCCATCAGTTCCCGCTCGGAATCCACGGCGAACTGGCTGCTGCCTGGGCGTGTCGTGGAGAGATAACGGACGAGGGTGAGTGCTCCTGCCCCCAGATGCAGGACCTTCAAGGCGGTGCCCGGAGACCCGAGCAGATCCAGATGGTTGGCGGTCCGCCGGAGGTACTCGTAGAAGATCTCGTGGGGAGCTGCCGGGTTGACATGGGACTGCTCGGCCCCTCCGATGGAGAGAACCCAAGCCCCGGGAATCCACGTGTCGGGAATCAACTCGGCGTGCTGCCCCACACCGGACAACCAACGTCGATGCGTCTTATGCTGCGGGGTGTTCACCGGATGATCGCTCCGCGCAATCCGCTGAGGCGTTTCGTCGCCTCGGCGAGGACATCGGGTTGCTTGCAGAAAGCGAAGCGGATCAGTGTACGGGTGGCAGCGGCACCCTCCTCGTGGCAGAAGACCGAGAGTGGAATCCCGGCAACCCCGACGATTTCGGGCAGCCGCCGCGCCAGATCCGCGGCGTCATCGATTCCCAGGGGCGCTACGTCGGCGACGACAAAATACGTGCCCGACGGTCGGTACACCGTCATGCCCGCGGCTTCCAAACCGTCGGCCAGCAACTGGCCACGTCCTGCCAAGTCCGTAGCGAAGTTGGCGAAGTACTCGTCAGGAAGCCTGAGCGCCTCGGCCACGGCAGGCTGATAGGCCGGCCCCGAACTATAGGAAAGGAACTGCTTCACCGTGCGTACGGCAGCAACCAGGTCGGCCGGGCCGCTGGCCCAACCGACTTTCCACCCGGTGAAGGAAAAAGTCTTGCCGGCAGAAGAAATACTGATCGTCCGGTCCCAAGCGCCGGCGATGGAGGCCACTGGGATGTGCTGACAGCCGAAGGTCAGATGTTCGTAGACCTCGTCGGACACGATGAGCACGTCATGACGTTCCGCGAGTTGAACTATGTGTTCGAGGACCTCGCGTTCAAAGACGGTCCCCGTAGGATTATGCGGATTGTTGAGCAGGATCATCCGCGTCTTATCGGTGATGGCATGTTCAAGCTCGTCCGGGTCGGGCTGGAAGTCAGGAGTCCGCAATTGAACCGTCCGGTGGACACCTCCGGCCAGAGCGATGGTCGCCCCATAGGAGTCATAGAACGGCTCGAAGGTGAGTACTTCGTCCCCGGGATTGACCAGGGCCAGGACCGACGCGGCAATCGCCTCAGTAGCGCCCGTGGTCACGACCACTCCTGTCTCCGGGTCAGGCGAGAGCCCGTAGAAGTGGTGCTGGTGGTCGGCGATGGCCGTGCGGAGCTCGGGAATGCCCGGTCCCGGCGCGTATTGATTATGACCCGAATGGATATTTCGGGCGGCTGCTTCGGCCATGAAGGCGGGCCCGTCTGCATCGGGAAAGCCTTGACCGAGATTAACTGCTTCGTGTTGTCGCGCCAAAACAGTAATTTCCTCGAAGATGGTCGCTGCGAGGTGGCCGTCGGAGCCGAGGAGATTGGCGCCATGGGCGGCACGTTGCCAGGGAAAGCTGTGGGACATGGAACCCAGTATGGCAAGGACGCGGCCAACATGACGACTATTGCAAGCCAAGGGCGCCTGCCATTGATAGATTGCAGGTATGCGTCGTGCCGTCTGCCCCGGATCCTTTGATCCCATCCATAAGGGCCATGTGGAAATCATTGCCCGTGCCAGCAGCCTCTTCGACGAGGTCGTGGTGGCCGTGTCGACGAACTATTCCAAGAAGTACC
>JAKDMV010000152.1 GCA_030452125.1 Micrococcaceae bacterium | reverse complement strand
ATCGAGCAGGCGTTCTCCGATGCGGCCAGCCCCGGACGCCAGTTCCTGGCCCGGGCCTGGCCGGCCTCGCTGATCGGGGCCTAGACGGCGTACGGGTCGGCGATGCCGATGTACTGGGCGCTGGTGTATTCGGCCAGGCCCTCGGAGCCGCCTTCACGGCCCATCCCCGATTGCTTGACCCCGCCGAACGGGGCGGCCGCGTTGGAGATGACCCCGGCGTTGAAGCCCACCAGACCGAATTCGATGCGTTCGGAGACACGGAACATGCGGTTCATGTCCTGCGAGTAGACGTAGGAGGCCAGGCCGTATTCGGTGGAGTTGGCCAGTTCGATGGCTTCCTCCTCGGTGTCGAAGGTGGTCACCGGGGCCACCGGGCCGAAGATCTCGCTGCCCAGGATCGCCGCGTCGTTGGGGACGTTGGCCAGCACGGTCGGTTCGTAGAAGTAGCCGGCCCCCTCGCGGGCCTTGCCGCCGGTGAGCGCCTCGGCCCCGGCGTCGATCGCCGCGCTGACCAGGGAATGCACATCGTCGCGGGCGCCCCCGTCGATGAGCGGGCCGACCTTCGAGGAGTCCTCGGTGCCCCGGCCCAGGGTGAGCGCCGCCATGGCCTCGGCGAATTTGCGGGTGAATTCCGCGGCCACTGGGGCCTGGACGAGGAAGCGGTTGGCCGCGGTGCAGGCCTCGCCCATGTTGCGCATCTTCGCGGCCATGGCCCCTTCGACGGCCCGGTCCAGATCGGCGTCGGCGAAGACGATGAACGGGGCGTTTCCGCCCAGTTCCATGGAGGTGCGCAGCACGTTGTCGGCGGCGTCCTTGAGCAGCTGCTTGCCCACCGGGGTCGACCCGGTGAAGGAGACCTTGCGCAGCCGGGGATCCTGCATCAACGGCCCCGAGATGCCCGACGCCGATTTGGAGCTGGTCACGTTCAGCACCCCTGCCGGCAGACCGGCCTCCAGCATGGTCGCGGCGAAGAGCTGGCTGGTCAGCGGCGTGAGCTTCGCGGGCTTGAGCACCATCGTGCAGCCGGCGGCGACCGCCGGGCCGACCTTGCGGGTGGCCATGGCCAGCGGAAAGTTCCAGGGGGTGATCAGCAGGCACGGCCCGACGGGTTTGCGCTGCACCAGGATCTTGTTCTTGCCTTCGGGGGTGGTCACATAGCGTCCGTAGTCGCGGACCGCTTCCTCGGAGAACCAGCGCAGGAACTCCGAACCATAGGTGACCTCGCCCCGGGATTCGGCCAGCGGCTTGCCCATTTCCAGGGTCATCAGCAGGGCGAAATCCTCGGCCCGGGCGCTGACCAGGTCGAAGGCCCGGCGTAGGATCTCGGCGCGTTCGCGGGCCGGGGTGCGGGCCCAGGCTGCCTGGGCCGCGTCGGCGGCGTCGAGCGCGGCCATCGCATCCTCGCTCGTCGCCGAGGCCAGGGTCGCCAGCACCTTTCCGGTGGCGGGGTCCTGGACGTCGAAGGTCCCGCCGTCGGAGGCATCGCGCCATTCCCCGTTGATCAGCAGGCCGGTGGGAACGGAGGCGAGCAGTTCGGCTTCGCGCTCGGGGGTGATGGTCATCGTTGGTCTCTCCCGCGTCAGGATGGATGGGGTTCTGTCAGGCCTCACGTTAGTCAGAGGCCCTCCCGGGTGTAAATGCAGGGATGCATCATGACCACCGGGCCTGGTTGTGCATCCGCCCGGGCTAGCGTCGGGCTTCGAGGACCGCCGCATAGAGTTCGCGCTTGGAGACCCGCTCCCGTTCGGCAATGGCGGCCACCGCGTCCTTGAGCCGCAATCCTCCGCGTTCGAGCTCCTGCACCGAGGCGACCTGGTCCACCGCACGCGACGGGGCGTCCTCGGCCGCCCCGGAAACCACGACGGCGATTTCCCCCCGCATCTGGCCTTCGGCCCATTCGAGCAATTCCTGCAGGGAGCCGCGCTTGACCTCCTCATGCATCTTGGTCAACTCCCGGGCCACGGCGGCCGGGCGGTCCCGGCCGAAGGCCTCGGCGAGCGCCCGCAGCATGGGGGCCAACCGGTGGGGGGCTTCGAAGAAGACCATCGTGCGCCGCTCCTTCTCCAGTTCGGCCAGTCGTCCGGACCGCTCCCCCGGTTTGCGCGGAAGGAACCCCTCGAAGGTGAACCGGTCGGTGGGCAGACCGGAGAGGGCCAGCGCGGTCAACACGGCGGAGGGCCCGGGCACCGCGGTGACCAGCAGGCCCTCGGCGCCGGCCGCCTCCACCAGCCGGAACCCCGGATCGGAGACGGCCGGCATCCCGGCGTCGGAGACCATCAGCACGGTCAGCCCCTGACGGACCAGGTCCAGCAGTTCGGCGGTCTTCACGGCCTCGTTGTGCTCGTGGTAGCTGATCACCCGTCCCGGGATCCGCACCCCCAGGGCCTGGGCCAGATGGTGGAACCTGCGGGTGTCCTCCGCGGCGATCACATCGGCGCCGGTCATCAACTCGATCAAGCGCGGGGAGGCGTCCCCGAGATTTCCGATCGGGGTGGCGGCCAGCACGATCTGCCCGTCCTGGCCCCCGGTCCCGGGCCGGGTCGGGGTGGTGGGTTCCGGGGTGTCGGACACTGGTTCTGCAGGATCGATATTCACCCCGCCAGCCTACCGTCGGCGGCGCCGGTAGAGTTGTCGCGTGAGCGCCCTGAAAACGTCCCGCCCCGTCTGGATCCAGACCCCGCGGTCCGCCTTCACCTACCGGGCCCTGACGGAGCGGTTGCAGGGGGTCATCGCCCCGGCGACCCGTTTGACCTGGATGGTCCCGCTGGTCATCACGATCATCGCCGCCTTGATGCGTCTGGTGAATCTGGATCAGCCCCATGCCCTCACCTTCGACGAGACGTATTACGTCAAGGACGCGTTCACGCTGATCTCCCACGGGCATGAGATGGAGTGGCCCGACGACCCGAACCCGGCGTTCCTGGACGGCGACCCCGCCCCGCTGGACAGCCCCGAATACGTGGTCCACCCGCCCCTGGGTAAATGGATGATCGCCGTGGGGATGCTCTTGTTCGGCACCGATCGCGGGCTGGGATGGCGTTTCTCCGCCGCCGTCGTGGGCACCCTGGCCGTCCTGCTGGTCACCCTCATTGCCCAGCGACTGTTCAACTCGGTCACCCTCGGCGCCGTCGCCGGGGGGTTGAGCGCCGTCGATGGCCACCAGTTGGTCCTGTCGCGGACCTCGCTGTTGGACATCTTCCAGATGTTCTTCATCGTCGCCGCCTTCTACGCCCTGCTGCTGGACCGCTCCCACGGGCGAAGGATCCTGGCCAGGAAGGTCTCCGCCGCGGTGGACCCGCTGACCGGGGTGCCCCCGCGGGCCTTCCTCGAGCATGGCCCGTGGATGGCCTGGCGTCCCTGGCGTCTGGTCTTCGCCGTGCTGCTCGGCGGCGGCCTGGGCGTGAAATGGTCGATGCTTTCCTTCATCGCGGTCTTCTGCCTGCTGAGCGTGTTGTGGGACATGCAGGCGCGCCGGACCGTGGGGATCCGCCGCTGGTTCAGTGCGGGGATCCTCCGCGACGGCATCCCGGCCTTCTTCCTCATCATCCCGCTGACCCTGGCGACCTACGTCTCGACCTGGGCCGGGTGGTTCATCACCAGCGGCGGCTATGACCGCAGCTGGGCGGCGGATCATCCCGGTGAGGGGGTGGGATGGCTTCCGGCCCCGCTCCGCTCGCTCTGGGAGTACCACCGCAGCGCCTACGAGTTCCACCAGGGGCTCAGTTCCCCGCATGCCTGGGAATCGGGGCCGTGGACCTGGCTGTTCGCCGGGCGGCCCGTATTGTTCCACTACAACGGGTCGGACGCCGGGGACCCCGGCTGCCCGGTGGGCTCCTGCGCCTCGGTGGTCACCGATCTGCCCAATCCGGTGCTGTGGTGGGCGGCAACGCTCTCGCTGCTGGTCGTTCTGCTGTTCTGGGCGGGCCGGCGCGATTGGCGGACCGGGGCCATCCTGGCCGGTATGCTCGCCGGCCTGGGACCGTGGTTCCTGTATTCACAGCGCACCATGTTCTTCTTCTACACGATCACCTTCGAACCGTTCATGATCCTGTCGTTGACCTTCGTGCTCGCCCTGGCCCTGGGTGGGGTGGGCGCCTCCGTGGCGCGACGGCGGATCGGGCTCATCGGGGTCACCGCCTTCCTGGCCCTGGTGGTCCTGGTCTCCGCCTTCTTCTGGCCGGTCTGGACCGGTCAGACGATCCCCTACGAGGCCTGGCGGTTGCGGTTGTGGATGCCCAGCTGGGGCTGAGGCTCCCCACCACCACCGGAAACACTGCGGGCCCCCGGCCCCCGGGGTGACCCCCGGCCGGCGGCCCCCGGGGGGGGGGGGCCCCCGGTTTAACCCCGGCCCGAAACCC
>JAKDMV010000151.1 GCA_030452125.1 Micrococcaceae bacterium | reverse complement strand
CGGCCCCCCCACCCCCCCCCGGGGGGGCGCCCCCGCCATTAAGCCCCCCCCCCCCCAACCGCGCCCCCCCCCCCCGGGGTGGGGTCCCCCCCCCGGGTCCCCCCGCGGGCCCCGGCGCTTCCGCGCTGGGCCCCTCGGGTCCACCGTGGTCGGCTCCACCTCCCGTGGGGAGGGTAGCCGGTTCGCGGTGGTGGCTACTTCTTCGCGGCGACGACCTGCAGGTCGATGGTCGCGGAGACGTCCTCGTGCAGACGGACGGTTGCCTGGTAGTTGCCGGTCGACTTGATGTGCTCGGGGATTTCCACCGTGCGCTTGTCGATCGAGCCGAGGCCGGCGGCCTCGACTGCGTTGGCGATATCGGCGGTCTTGACGGTGCCGAAGAGGCGACCACCCTGGCCGGCCTTGACCGTGATCTTGACCGCCTGGGCGGACAAGTTCTGGGCCAATGCCTGGGCATCCTCGAGGGATGCGATGGCGCGAGCAGTGCGGGCGGCCTTGATGGACTCGACCTGCTTCTCACCACCCTTGCTCCAGAGCAGCGCGAAACCGCGGGGCAGCAGGTAGTTACGTGCGTAACCATCCTTCACCTCGACGACCTCGCCAGCGGTACCAAGACCGGTTACTTCGTGGGTCAGAATCAGCTTTGCCATGGTGTTATCCCTTTCCTAGCCGCGGCCGGCGCCGGAGTAAGGCAGCAGGGCAACTTCGCGCGCGTTCTTGATGGCCTGGGCGATCTTGCGCTGCTCCTGGACGGAGACGCCTGTCACGCGACGGGCACGGATCTTTCCGCGGTCGGAAATGAACTTGCGCAGCAATGCTACGTCCTTGTAGTCGATGACGGTGATGTCAGCGGCCTTCAAGGGATTGGACTTTGGTTTGGGCTTACGGAGTTCAGCCTTAGCCATCGTGGAGCTCCTTTATCTGGTGGAGCCCGCAGAATTTTTCCGCGGGATGGTGAATAAGAGGTGTTGCTTTAGAAGGGTGGTTCGTCGGACCCGCCGGCATTGCCCCATCCACCGTTATTGGAGGAGGAGGCCCAGGGGTCCTGAGCCGGAGCGTTCCAGGTGCCGCCCTGGTTTCCGCCGGGGTTTCCCCCACCGAATCCAGCGTTGCCGCTCTGGTTTCCGCCACCGAAGTTTCCTCCGGCATTACCGCCGCCGAAGCCGCCACCACCCGAGTTGTTGCGCTGGGTGCGGGTGACCTTGGCGGAAGCGTAGCGAAGCGAGGGGCCGATCTCGTCGGCATCCAGCTCCATGACGGTGCGCTTCTCGCCTTCCTTGGTTTCGAAGGAACGCGACTTCAACCGACCCTGGGCGACGACGCGCATGCCCTTGGTCAGCGTCTCGGCGACATTTTCGGCAGCATCGCGCCACACCGATGCGCGAAGGAACAGCGTTTCGCCGTCCTTCCACTCACTGGTCTGGCGGTCGAAGGTCCGCGGGGTCGAGGCAATGGTGAAGTTCGCCACTGCAGAACCGGACGGGGTGAAACGCAATTCCGGGTCAGCGGTGAGATTTCCGATGACCGTGATGACGGTTTCGCCTGCCATGGTGCCTCCTTGAGTCGGTTTCTACGAAAAGTCGACGCAGACTACTCTGCGACGACCTTCTGGTCTTCCGGGCGGGTGATCTTGGTGCGCAGGATCGTCTCGTTGAGCGAGAGCTGGCGGTCAAGTTCCGCGGAAGTGGCCGGGGTAGCGGTGAAGGTAACCACCGCGTAGATGGCTTCTGCCTTCTTCTTGATCTCGTAGGCCAGCCGGCGGCGGCCCCAGATATCAACATTGTCGACGGTGCCACCATCGTTGCGGACGACATCAAGGAACTTGCCAAGAGTCGGTTCCACGGTACGTTCGTCGACCTCGGGGTCGATCAGTACCATCAGTTCGTATGCACGCATGTGAACCCACCTCCTTTGGGCTAAACGGTCACGGTCTTTCCGTAACAGGAGGTTCTGTGCGTTGGCCGAAGTCGTTTCAGGGGTCAGAAACGGCACAAACAGCCTGACACATCCTACCCGATGCCGGTTCCACCACCCTAACCCGCGCCTGCGGCGAAGCGCAGGGGGCCCCTGGGGCCTGTGGACGGCGGCGGCTCAGCCGGCGAAGAACCCCCGGGTCACGCGGGCCAGGGCCAACGGATCCTCGACCGCACACATTTCACGGGCCGAGTGCATCGAGAGCAAGGCGATGCCGACGTCGACGGTGCGGATGCCCAACCTGGTCGCGGTCAGCGGTCCGATGGTCGACCCGCAGGGCATGACGTTGTTGGAGACGAACTCCTGGTAGGGAACGTCGGCCGCCCGGCAGAGGTCCGCCCAGAGCCCGGCCCCGACCGCATCGGTGGTGTAGCGCTGGTTGGCGTTGATCTTCAGCAACGGGCCGCCACCCAGGACCGGGCGGTTGGCCGGATCGTGGCGCTCGGGATAGTTGGGGTGCACGGCGTGGCCGGCATCGGCGGAGATGCACACCGAGTCGGCGAAGGCCCGGGCCCGTTCCTGGACCCCGCCGCCTGCCGCGTCGACGATGCGTTCGAGCACATCCTGCAGGAAGGGCCCGCTGGCCCCCGAACGGGAGGCCGAGCCGACCTCCTCGTGGTCGAAGGCCGCCATCACCGCGATATGTCCGGGCCCGCCGTCGTTCCCGGAGAAGGATTCCGTCCCCGCCCCCGACTGTTCGGCGTGACCGATCAGCGCCAGCAGGGAGGCGTGCACCGAGGAGAGGTTGTCCAACCGCTGGGAGGCCAGGAACTCGCCCCGGCTGCCGAAGACCGCAGGCTCCTGGGCAATGGTGGTGACGATGTCGTATCCGGTGATCGTGTCCGGGTCGACGTCTGCGTCCTCGGCCAGCAGGGCCAGCAGATCGGCCTGGCTCGGGTCCCCGAGCCCCCAGACCGGGTTCATGTGCTGCTGCTTATCCAGGGCGAGCCCGTCATTGACCGCCCGGTCCAGGTGGATGGCCAGCTGCGGGAAACGCAGCAGGGGGCCGGTCTTCACCAGGTGTTCGGCCCCGTCGGAGGTGACCACGCGGCCGGAGAGGATCAGTTCGCGATCGAGCCACGAATTCAGCAGCGGTCCCCCGTAGACCTCGACGCCTGCCTGGAGCCAGCCTTCGCGGCCGGTCGTCGGCTTGGGTTTGAGCTTGAACCCGGGGGAGTCGGTATGGGAACCCAGGATGTGGAATCCGGTGGTGGCGGTGGTTCCTGCGGGAACGAACCAGGCGATGACCGCCCCGTCACGCACCGTGTAGTAGCCGCCGGGGGTGTCGTCCCAGTCCTGAGTTTCGGCCCGCCGGGTGAACCCGGCGCCGTCGAGCCGGCGGGCGACCTCGGTCGCGGCATGGAAGCTGGACGGCGATGCCGTGACGAACGCCCCCAGGTCCTTGGCGTGTTCCTGTGCTTCCGACGTGGCCATACCCATCCTTAGGTGTTGTGTGGTCCGCAACTCAACCGCGGTTCCTGCCATTCCACCCGCCGTGGCGGTAAACGGCAAATGCCACCGCCAGCACGCCGACGCCCATCACCACCGGTCCGGCCACCGGCTGGTGGAGCACCGCGACGAGAAAGGCCCCCGAGGCGATCAGCACCACGGCCAGCATGAACCACGGGTTCCGCAGGAATTCTATGTTCATGACCTAGTAGTCCAGGCCCTGGCTCGGAACCACCAGGCCGGTCTCGTAGGCGTAGACGACGGCCTGGACGCGGTCACGCAGATGCAGTTTCGTCAGGATCCGCCGCACATGGGTCTTCACCGTGGCCTCCGAGAGGAAGAACCGGTGGGCGATCTCCGCATTCGAGAGCCCCTCGGAGATGGCCCCGAGCACCTCAAGTTCACGGGGGGTCAGATCCTGCAGGAGGGGATCACGTTCGGGATGTCCCGTGGCCGACGCGGCGGTTTCGGCCCCCTGCGGCGTCGTGCTCTCCGACGGGGCACCATCGGGCCGTCGCACATAGGTTTCCAGCAGCCGGGCCGTGATACGCGGGGCCACCACGGCATCGCCGCTGGCCACCAGCCGGACGGCATTGACCAGTTCGGCCGGGGCCACGTCCTTGAGCAGGAACGCCGAGGCGCCGGCCCGCAGACCGGCGAAGGCATATTCGTCCAGGTCGAAGGTGGTCAGGATGATGATCTTCGCGGACGGGACCTGTTCGGCAATGCGACGGGTGGCCTCGATCCCGTCCACCTTGGGCATGCGCACGTCCATGAGCACGACGTCGGGGATGGTTTCCAGCGCGAGGGCCACCCCCTCCTCGCCATCGGAGGCCTCCCCGGCGATGGAGAGGTCGTCTTCACCCTCCAGGATGAGCCGGAAACCCATGCGCAGCAGTGGCTGGTCATCGACCAGGAGGATGCGGATGGGGTCCCCGGGTCGGCGTTCGGGCGCGGGCCCGTCGGGTGCCTGGGCCTCCGGTCGCGGTTCCGCGGGGCCCGGTGGCATGGGGTGTTCGTTCATCGTGTGGTT
>JAKDMV010000040.1 GCA_030452125.1 Micrococcaceae bacterium | reverse complement strand
GGCCCGGTGCGGCCCCCCACCCCTGCTGCGGTGGGTTCTGCCAGCCGGGCGCCGCCGGTGGTTCGAAGCCCCCGGGAGCCGGCGGGATTCCGGCGCCCTCCGGCACTCCGGCATCCTGACCGGGCTCGGAACCGGGCAGGTCGTCGGGGTTGGGTGGGTATTCAGTCATGCCGTTGGTGCCCCTCGCATCGCGTCAGTGTCCGAACCAGCCTAACGGGGCCCGGTGCGCCGCTGCAGGGGGCGCACCGCTGACCCCTATAGTGGAGGGCAGGTTCAAAGAGACACCAGTGAGACGTTCAGACGGAAGAGGGGTGCCATGAAGGCCCGAGTTTTGGTGGTCGACGATGACGAGGCGCTGGCCGAGATGATCGGCATCGTGCTGCGTAACGACGACTTCGACCCGGTCTTCTGCTACGACGGGGCCCAGGCCCTGGACACCTTCCGCGAGGTCAAACCGGATCTGGTCCTGCTGGATCTGATGCTGCCGGGCATGGACGGCATCGAGGTCTGCCGGCTGATCCGGGCCGAAGCGGATGTCCCGATCGTCATGCTCACGGCCAAATCCGATACCGCAGATGTGGTCCGTGGACTGGAGTCGGGGGCCGACGACTACGTCCCGAAGCCGTTCAAGCCGGCCGAACTCATCGCCCGGGTCAGGGCCCGGATGCGTCCGGGGGAGAAGCATGCCCCGGAGACGCTGAAGATCGCGGACCTGGTGATCGACGTGGCCGGGCACTCGGTGACCCGGGGTGGGGAACCGATCTCGTTGACCCCGCTGGAATTCGATCTGCTGGTGGCATTGGCCAGGAAACCGTGGCAGGTCTTCACCCGTGAACTGCTGCTCGAACAGGTTTGGGGCTACCGGCATGCCGCCGATACCCGGTTGGTGAACGTCCATGTGCAGCGGCTGCGGTCCAAGGTCGAAACCGACCCGGAGAACCCCGAAGTCGTCCTGACCGTGCGCGGAGTCGGATACAAGGCCGGACAGGGCTGAGCATGGAGACCTCCGCCGCGGACCACCCGGCGGCGGAACCCGACGACGGGGAGCCGCCGGTCTCCCGGGCCTTCCTGCTGCGCCCGCAGGCGGACCGGGAGGGCTCCCGGTGGAAACGCATGGTCACCGCGTGGCGGCGCTCGCTGCAATTGCGGGCCGTGGCCACCACCGTGCTGCTCTCCGCGTTGGCGATGCTCGGGGCCGGGATCTTCCTGTCGAACCAGATCGCCGACGGCCTGTTCCAGGAACGCTTCAACCAGGTCCAGGAGGAATCGGTCCGTGGCCTGAACCAGGTCAAATCCAACTTCGAGTCCGCGGCCACCACCGACCGCTCCAGCACCGTGGCCTTCGTCAATGACACGTTGAAGCTGGTCGAGGGTGATGGTGCCAGCGTCCAACGCGACTTCATCCTGACCCCGCTGCCCAGCTCCGAGAACATCTATGTCCCCAACACCGCCAGTGGTGGACTGACCAATGCCGTCATCCCCGACACCCTGTCCACCACCGTGAAGGACAGCCCCGGGGTCTATTGGGAATCGATCAGCTTCCCGCATGCCAGCTACGACACCCCTGGTCTGGCCTTCGGCACCACGGTCCAGTTGCCGCCCGGGCGCGACTATGCCCTGTATCTGGTCTACGACCTGGATTCGGTACAGCAGACCCTGGACTTCATCCACCGGGTGCTGGCCATCGGTGGGGTGCTGTTGCTCCTGGTCACCGGCGGCATCGCCTGGTACACCACGCGTCTGGTGGTCCGCCCGGTCTCCACCGCCGCCTCGGCCTCGGAGAAGTTGGCCGCCGGACAGTTGCAGGAACGCCTGGAGGTCCACGGCGAGGACGAGATCGCCCGGCTGGGGATCTCGTTCAACCGGATGGCCACCAACCTCCAGGACCAGATCACCCAGCTGGCCACCCTGTCGCAGATGCAGCAGCGCTTCGTCTCGGACGTCTCTCACGAACTGCGCACCCCGCTCACGACGGTCCGCATGGCCGCCGAGGTCCTCCACGACGCCCGCGAGGACTTCGACCCGATCAACCGGCGCTCCGCCGAACTGCTCTACAACCAGGTCGAACGCTTCCAGACCCTGCTCAACGACCTGTTGGAGATCTCCCGTTTCGACGCAGGGGCCGCGCTGCTGGATGCCGAGGTCCTCGATCTGGTTCCGGTGGTTCGGCGGGTCGTGGAGACCGCGAGCCTGCATGCGGAGAACCTCGGATCCGAATTGCGCGTCCACCTCCCCGAGGAGGGGTGCGCCGTGGAGATGGACCCGCGCCGCATCGAACGGATCATCCGCAACCTGGTGATGAACGCCGTCGAACACGGGGACGGGAATCCGATCGACATCACCGTCGGCCAGGATGAATACGCGGTCGCGGTCAGCGTGCGCGACCATGGGATCGGAATGGACCCCGAAGAGGCCTCGCGCGTCTTCGACAGGTTCTGGCGCGGGGATCCCGCCCGGGCCCGGACCACCGGAGGCAGTGGGTTGGGACTATCCATCGCCACCGAAGACACCCGCCTGCATGGTGGGTGGCTGCAGGCCTGGGGTGAGAAGGGCGAAGGAGCCTGCTTCCGGCTGACGTTGCCACGGCATCTGGGCGAATTGCTCGGTTCCTCGCCGTTGCCCCTGATGCCGCATACCCAGCTGGCGCTGGGCCAGTCGCTGGGCATGGGGGAGCCCGCCCCGTACACGGCCTCGCTGCCCACCCTGCCCACCGGGAACCTCGCCTTGCCCGGCTCGATCCTGCGGGCGGTTCCACCGGCCGAGCGGGCCACCGCGGTGTCCCCCTCCCCGGACCCCGACGACCAGCAGCCCGCCGCCCCGGACCGGATGGACCCCCACGGTGATGACCGGGCTGCCGCGGGAGGGCCGGAGGAACAGGACCCGGGAAGCATTGCCGACGACGAGCCCGGCACCGGGAAACAGGGAGGACAGGATGCTTAAGCACAGGGCATGGCACGGCGGCGGGGCCCGGGTCACCAGGGTACTCGGGGCCCTCGTCGCGGTCCTGTTGGTCATCACCGGTTGTGCCTCGATCCCGACGTCGGGGCCCGTGGGCACCAGTGCCCCCGAAGCCGCCGGCCAATCCGATTTCTCCTATGCCTTCGATCCTCCCGGGCCCACCAAGGATGCTTCCCCGCAGCAGATCATCGAGGGGTTCCTGCGCGCGGGCATCGACCCGCAGGACGATTACAGCGTGGCCCGCGAATACCTGGCCCGGGATGTCTCCCGGGAATGGCGGGCCGCGGACCGGACCACCGTCTATACCTCCGAACCCAACATCGTGGAGAATGTCGAAAAAGGCAGCTACACGGTGGAGGTCTCGGAGACCTCCAGCATCGACGAATACGGGCTCCTGACACGCAAGAAGGAACGGACCACGAAGTCGGTGGACTTCGAACTGGTCCAGGTCGACGGCCAATGGCGGCTCTCGAAGGTCCCGGATGGCACGATGATGGACGAGGGAAGCTTCGCGATCGTGTTCAAGTCCTACCCGTTGTACTTCTACGATTCCACCGACACCTACGCCGTGGCCGACTACCGGTGGTTCGCCACGCGGCAGGGCCTGTCCGCGACCGTCACGGCCGCACTGTTGGCCGGCCCCGCCCCTTATCTGCGCAATGCCGTCAGCAGTGCCTTCCCCGAAGGCAGCGAACTGGCGCGGGCCTCCGTGCCGGTGGAGTCCAAGCGGGCCACGGTGGACCTGAACGAGGCGACGTTCACCGATGCCAACGAGCTGCAACGACAACTGATGCAACAGCAGCTCGAATTGACGCTGAGCCAGATCCAGAACGTCAGCACGGTCACGATGACGGTCGCCCAACGGGCCGTGAGCCTGGGCAGCGTGGCCGAGGGGTTCACCGATGCCATCGTCGAGGCCTCGGTGCCGAACACCCAGATCGCGATCGCCAACAATTCCCTGGTGTTCTACCAGGGCAACGGCGTCGTCCCCGTGGGAGGGGTCCAGGACATCTCCTCGCATAAGCCCCGCGACCCGGCCATGTCTCCCGCGGACAATCGTTTTGCCTTCCTGAACGGCAAGCGCACCCAACTGTTCACCGTGGACGAATCCGGGGTGGTCCATGAGGCGACCACCGGGCAGAAGTTGTTGCGTCCGAGCATCGACGTCCACGGCTGGACGTGGACGGTCGGCAACGACGGACGCACCCGGGTCAGGGCGACCCCCTCGGACACGAAGAAGGACGGCCCCTCACGCCAGGTCAATGCCGGATGGATGTCCAAGGCGGATGTCACCTCCCTGCGGGTTTCCCCCGATGGGGCCCGGGCCCTGGTGATCGCCAAGGTCAAGGGCACGACCGGAGTCTACATCACCGGCATCATCCGTGACAGCGAAGGCGTCCCGCGCGGGTTCACCGATCCGTTGAAGCTGGACTCCTCGGTTCCGGTGGAGCGGGGGGTGTGGAACTCCTCGGATTCCGTGGTGGTGATGAAACCCAGCGACACCAAGGCCGTCCAGGCCGAAGAACTCTCCCTGGATGGAAGCACCAAGGAACTGGAACCGTTGTTGGGGATGACCAATATCTCCGCCGGCCCGGGAGACCAGCGTACGGTCTACGCCGAAACCCCCGACGGGGTCTACTCGCAGGTCTTCTCCACCTGGAAGAAGCGTGAGGGCAAGGCCACCCAGCTCGCCTACCCGGGGTAGCGGCCCGCTGTCCACAGCCGCTGGTCCGGACCTTCCAGACATGGCCCGCCCCGGGGACCATGAAGGCATGGAGTACCCGGCATTACCCGATCGGTGGGGTCGTCGCCTGGACTCGGTGGCCTTCTCCTCCTCGGTCCGGGGGCCGCTGTCGGCCCTGGCCGAACTCGGTTCGGTGGCGGCGCCCAGCGACTGTGTGTTCTGCCGCCGGCCCGATGTGGTGATGTGCCGGTCCTGCCGGGGCTCCTTCCGGGCCGCGACCGTCCGTCCCTTCCAGGCCCAGGACGGGGCCGAGTCCCTCCCGTTGGATCCGAAGGGGGAACCGTTGGCCGTGGTGGCCGGGGGAGTCTATGCCCGGGAGGTCTCGGCCGCCGTCCTGGCGTTCAAGAACCGCCAACGGGTCTCCTTGGCCGGGGTGTTGGGCCCGGCCCTGGCAGGGGCCCTGCGGGTCGCCGGGGAGGGCTTTGACGACGGGGTGGTGCTGGTGCCGATCCCCTCGACCCGCATCGCCCGGGCCCGCCGCGGCTATGCCCCGGTGGACGTGCTGTTGACCTGGATCCAGCGCCGGGCCCTGTTGCCGCCGTCGACCAGCCTCGCCCGCATGCTGCGGGTCCGCCCCGGACCGCCATGGGCGGGGGCCGCGCAGAAGACCAAGGGCCGGCGTGCCCGCTCGGGTAGTGCCGCACAACTGGTCCTGCGTCGCACGCGGGGGATCCCCGACCGTCCGGTGCTGCTGGTGGATGATGTGCTGACCACCGGGGCCACCCTGGCCCGGGCGCATCACCAACTCCAGGCCGCCGGGGTCCGGGTCGAGGGTGCCGTGGTGCTGGCCGCGACCGCTGCACCGCGGCACGGGGACGGGTCAGCGGTGGGCGCCCCGGATCCCGACGGGAGCGACACGCCCACCGGATCCCGGCCGGGACGCTGAGGAATTCGATGCCAGACCACATGTCGAGTGACGTGGATCACGAAATGAACGGTGGGAAGGCTTGATTAACCTGCGCGCTGGATTACGGTTGAGTATGGGCACCTCACCAAGAGGAGAAGAACCCATCTTCAGCGGTTGAAAGGAGAGACTTTCAGCCGCTGTCGTGTCACCCGAGGTCAGTAGGAGGACACCATGGAGATGCACATCACCGGGCGCAATGTGACGGTATCCGATCGATTCCGCGAATACGCGGATGAGAAGACGGGCAAGATCGAGCAGTTGGCCAGCAAGGTCCAGCGCCTCGACGTGAAGGTCACCAAGGAACCCAACGCCCGGCAGGCCGAAGCCCAGCTGACAGTGGAGATCAGCGTGGTGGGCAGCGGCCCGGCCATCCGTGCCGAGGCCAAGGCGGCCGATAAGTTCGCGGCCTTCGATACGGCCTTCGCCAAATTGCTCGAGCGGCTGCGGCGGGCCCGCGATCGGCGAAAGGTCCACCACGGCCGGCAGACACCCAAGGCGGTGTTCCAGGCGACGTCGACCCTAGAACCGGTCAGCAGTACCATGCCCCTGCATGAACAAACCCGTCAGGAACAGGACCAGGAACGCGAAGCAGCCGAAGCCGCCGAGGAAAGCCCGGTCGAGATCCGCCGTAAGGTCTTCCCCTCCGAGACCATGAGCGTGGACGATGCGGTGGACCGCATGGAACTGGTCGGGCACCCGTTCTACCTGTTCGTCGATGCCGACACCGGGGCCAGCTCGGTGGTGTACCGCCGGCGGCAATGGAACTACGGGGTGATCACCCTCGACGACAACCACTCCGACGAGGAGACGGTGGAGACCCGGAAGTACCGTGGCTCGCAGGGCGCCGCCGTGTGATGACGGCGCCGGGGCCCGAAAGGGCTCCATGACCCGATCGATGACCTTGGCCCAGGCCCGGCGCATTGCGCTGGCGGCCCAGGGACTTCATCAGGAACGGCCCACCCGCCGGGCGACCGCCCGGCAGGTGGGCCGGACCTTTGAGCGCCTGCAATTGTTGCAAATTGATTCGGTCAACGTCCTGACCCGGGCCCACTATCTGCCGCTCTTCGCCCGGTTGGGGCCCTACGATCGGGCGGCATTGGACCGGTTGTCCTCCCGGTCGCCACGGCGGATGGTGGAGTACTGGGCCCACGAAGCAAGCTTCATCCGGCCCGAACACCACGCCGACCTGTTGCTGTGGCAACGACGGACCTGGATGGGCAGCTTCACCCCCGATCGTCCCGAACTCGGTGAACTGGCCGACCGGATCCTTGACCTGCTGGGCTCCTCACGGCCGCTGACGGCCCGTGAGGTGGCGACTCGTTTGGGACACCATGAAGTGATCGACCGTTCCGGCTGGGGATGGAACCGCTCCTCGGTGAAGGAGGCGTTGGAAGCCATGTTCGCCCTCGGGCAGGTCGGCTCCGTGAACCGCAGCACCCAGTTCGAACGGCGTTATGCCCCCATCTCCACGGTCCTTCCCCCACAGGCCCGCAGTGCGGGGCCGCCGCGGGCGATCGAGGGGGTCGGAGGTGGCATGGTCGTCGCGGCCACCGACGCCGAGCGCTCCACCTCCGCCCGCAGGCTGATCGAGGCCGCGGCCAGGGCTCACGGCATCGGCACCGTGCGTTGCCTGGCCGATTACTTCAGGCTCCCGGTCCGCGCCGCGGCCGAAGCCGTGGAACGACTCGTCGAGGACGGGGTGCTCGAACTGGTCGATGTCCAGGGGTGGCCCGGCCGCCAATACCTCCACCACCAGGCTCTCAAACCGCGCCGGGCACGGGCCCGGGCGCTGCTCAGCCCCTTTGACTCGCTGGTCTTCGAACGACGGCGCCTGGAGGAGCTCTTCGGTTTCCACTACCGGCTCGAGATCTACACCCCGGCCGCCCGACGACGCTACGGCTACTACGTCCTGCCCTTCCTGTTGGGCCAGGACCTCGTGGCCCGGGTGGATCTCAAGGCCGATCGGGCGCGGGGAGTGCTCCTGGTCAGATCCAGCCACGCCGAACCGGAGGCACCCGCTGAAACCGCCCGGGAACTGGCGTCCGAGCTTTCCCTGATGGCTGAATGGCTCGGTCTGGAATCGGTGCAGGTCGAACTGGAGGGTAACCTTTCCCTAGAACTGGCCAATACGGTGGGGACACGAAGCGCGGGAACCTGAAAGGGCCGCCGATCGTGTCTCCCGTAGACTGGTCAAGCCAGAATTCCTGTGCCTGAGATTTGGAGCTACCACGTGGCATCACTGCTAGAACGCGTCCTGCGGACCGGCGACAAGAAGACCCTGAAGCAACTGCGCGGATACGCGCAGGCCATCAACCTGCTTGAGGACGAATTCCGGGCCATGTCGGATGCGGATCTGCGGGCCGAAACCGAGGACTTCAAGAAGCGCTTCCAAGAGGGCGCTTCGCTGGACTCCTTGCTGCCCGAGGCCTTTGCCGCGGTCCGCGAGGCATCCGACCGCACGTTGGGCATGCGTCACTTCGACGTCCAGCTCATGGGCGGGGCGGCCCTGCATCTGGGTGACATCGCCGAAATGAAGACCGGTGAAGGCAAGACGCTGGTGGCGACCGGGCCTGCCTATCTCAACGCCATCTCCGGCAAGGGCGTGCACATCATCACGACCAACGACTACCTCGCCGAGTACCAGTCGGACCTGATGGGGCGCGTCTTCCGCTTCCTGGGCCTGACCACCGGCTGCATCCTGGCCAACCAGGATCCTTCGGTGCGCCGTCAGCAGTATGAAGCGGACGTCACCTACGGGACGAACAACGAATTCGGCTTCGACTACCTGCGCGACAACATGGCTTGGAGCAAGGATGAACTCGTCCAGCGCGGCCACAACTTCGCCATCGTTGACGAGGTCGACTCCATCCTCATCGACGAGGCCAGGACCCCGTTGATCATCTCGGGCCAGGCCCAGGGGGATGTGAACCGCTGGTTCAGCGAGTTCGCCCGGCTGGTGACCCGCCTGGACGTCGACACCGACTACGAGGTCGACGAGAAGAAGCGCACCGTGGGCGTGCTGGAGGCGGGGATCGAAAAGGTAGAGGACCACCTGGGCATCCACAACCTCTACGAAGAGGCCAACACCCCGCTGATCGGCTTCCTGAACAACGCCATCAAGGCCAAGGAATTGTTCAAGAAGGACAAGGACTACGTCGTGATCAAGGGCGAAGTCATGATCGTCGACGAACATACCGGCCGTACGCTGGCGGGACGCCGCTACAACGAAGGCATGCACCAGGCGATCGAGGCGAAGGAAAACGTCGAGATCAAGGCGGAGAACCAGACGATGGCCACGGTCACATTGCAGAACTACTTCCGTCTGTACGCCAAGCTTTCCGGCATGACCGGTACCGCACAGACCGAGGCGGCCGAGTTCATGGGGACCTACAGCATCGGTGTCGTGGAGATCCCCACGAATAAACCGATGGTGCGCAAGGACCAGTCGGATCTGATCTACAAGAACGAAATCGCCAAATTCGATGCCGTCGCCCAGGACATCGTGGAACGCCACGCCGCCGGACAGCCGGTGCTGATCGGTACCACCAGCGTCGAAAAGAGCGAATACCTCTCCCGCAAACTCGCCCAGGAGGGCGTGCGCCATGAGGTGCTCAATGCCAAGCAACACGCCCGTGAGGCCGCCGTCATCGCCCAGGCCGGCAAGAAGGGTGCGGTCACCGTGGCCACCAACATGGCCGGCCGCGGTACCGACATCATGCTCGGCGGCAACGCCGAGTTCCTCGCCGTCGCCGACATGGAGCGCCGTGGCCTCGACCCCGAGCGCGACTCGGAGGAATACGAGCGGATCTGGGACGACGTGTTCGCCGCCGCCCGCGAAAGCGTGAAGGCCGAGGCCGAGGAGGTCCGCGGGTTGGGCGGTCTCTACGTCCTGGGCACCGAACGCCACGAATCCCGCCGTATCGACAACCAGTTGCGCGGCCGTTCCGGACGTCAGGGCGATCCGGGGGAGTCCCGTTTCTACCTGTCCATGACCGACGAACTGATGCGGCGCTTCAACGCCAACGCTGCCCAGCGGATCATGAACAACCCCTCGATGCCCGAGGACATGGCCCTGGAGTCCAAGATCGTGTCGCGGGCCATCGAAACCGCCCAGGGCCAGGTCGAGTCGACCAACGCCGAACAGCGCAAGAACGTCCTGAAGTACGACGACGTCATGAACCGCCAACGCGAAGCCATCTACGGCGACCGCCGGCGCATCCTTGAAGGTGGCGACCTGCAGGAGCAGGTCCAGCACTTCCTGGAGGACGCCATCAAGGCCATGGTGTCCGAGGCGACGAGCTCGGGGCACGGCGACGACTGGGACTTCAAGCAGTTGTGGACGAACCTGGGGCAGTTGTACCCGATCGCCTTGACCATCGAGGAGGTCCTGGAAGAAGGTGGCGGCCCCGGCCGCATCACCCCGGAGTTCCTGTACGAGGAAATCCTTTCCGACGCCCGCGTCCAGTACGAGGAACGCGAACGGGCCATCGGTGCCGAGAACCTGCGTGAACTCGAACGCCGGGTGGTCCTGAGCGTGATCGGACGCAAATGGCAGGAACATCTCTACGAGATGGACTACCTCAAGGAGGGCATCGGCTTGCGGGCCATGGCCCAGCGCGACCCGCTGGTCGAATACCAGCGCGAGGGCTACGTGATGTTCCAGACCATGATGGAGGCCATCCGCGAGGAAAGCGTCGGCTTCTTGTTCAACCTCGAGGTCGAGGTCGCCGCACCGACCCCGGTGTCCTTGCCCGGGGTCACCGACGGACGCTCCAACACCACGACGCCGGTGCTCAACACCCCCGGCCTGGATGCGCCGGCCCCTCCCTCGACCTTGCAGTACACCTCACCCAGTGAGGACGGGGAAGCGGAATCCCGGGTCGAGCGGTCGGCCTCGGCGGCGGCCAAGACCAAGGGCAAGGCCAACCGGGCCGAGCGGCGCTCGAAGAAGGCCAAGCGCAGCTAACCCAACTGCAGATCGACTACGGTCCAGTGTCCGTGTCGCCGCTCCACCCGGAGAGCGGCGGCACGGACACGGTCGTTTTCGGCCACCACCAGACTCGCCTCGTAGGCGCCGGTGGCCACCGGGCAGAGCCGGGTCCGTCTGATCGAGGTGTTGCGCCGGGAGCGGGTTCCGTCATCGGGTCGGGTCGCGTTGATCAGGGCGACCCGGCAACGGAGCTTCTCGTACTGGCCGGCCTCGAGCCAGCGGGCCAGCTGGTGGACCGGTCTGACCCCCGTCATCGATTCGAAGGCCGCCAGGGCAACCATGCGCACGATCGTCTGCACATGGGCGACTTCCTCCCGCCGGGACGCCTCCGCGGCGTCGTGCCGTGCCGGTGGAACCCTGGGGTCCGCAGCGGACCCGTTCGAAGTGCTGGCGGGGTAGCGGGGTGTGGTTGCCGGGAGCAGATCGGCGAATTTGCGCACCGGCAGGGGGCGGATCATTGCCTCCGGTGTTCCGGCGGAAAACCCCGGTCCGATCCCGGGGCCGTTCACGGGGCCCGGCGGCGGGGGTTCCGGTTGTGCTGACTGGCTCATGGCTCCTACTTTCCGTTGTGGTCCAACTCGGCCGGAGGCCGGGTCAAGACGGTTCCGATGGACAACAGGTTGGGGTCCGGGCCGATGGCATCCCGGTTGGCGTGGTACCAGCGGGGCCAGGCATGGGCGATTTGTGCGTCACTGGCTCCGGGCCCGGCCATCCGTGCGGCGATCCGCCAGAGGGAATCCCCGGCGCCGACCACCACGGTCCTTCCCGGTGCGGGGGCATCGGCCGGACTGCCCATCAGCCGCTCCATCGGTGCTGCCGGCCGTTCGGCATTCCACCGGGGGGTGGGTAGCTGCCGTTCGGTCCAGGACGCCGTGGGCACCGTGGACCGTGGGTCCTGGAGTGCCAGCTCCGGTACCGCGATGCGGAAGGTGGCAGACGAGGCAGCGACGGGGGGAACCGGTGCGAGGGCGTGGGCGGCCGGGACGATCAGGAGTTGGGTGCCGAGCAGGGCTGCCGCCGCCCGGCGCATGAAGACCGGCGAAAGCCGTGCGGTGCGATCGGCGCCCGCCGTCCGTCCTCTCCGGCGTAGGAATTCACTGAGGCAGGCGGCAAGGAAGCTGAAAATCCACCACCCGATGACCGCCAGCCCCAGCACGACGCAGCAGAGGGCGGCGCTGCGGTCCCAGCTGGCGGGGGAGCGCGTCGCCGCATCGCCCCACTCGGGTCCGCCGGACAGTCGGATCACCGCACAGAGCGACAGCAGGATCGTGCAGAGTCCGATCAGGACCCCGCTCACCCCCGAGGCTGTCTGCCGGGGGTCACCGGTCGGTCCTGGAACCATTTCCATCACTCTTTTCATTTGATGCAGTTTGATGTTATTTGGTGTTGATTGAGATCGAGCATGGCACTCGGGATCCCCGCTGTCCAGAGCCGAATGGAAATCGGTGGGAATAGGGTGGGCCCATGCGCTGGGAATCACTATTCGCCGATCTGGAGTCCCAGCTCAATGCCGTCCGGGCGCGGGAGCGCACCGTGGAGATCCAGGAGATGGTCCGGATCGAGCGGTCCCAGCTGCGCCTCTGGGACTATCTCGCCGGCCAGACGGGCGCGGAGATCACGCTGGACCTGCTCTCCGGTCAGCGGCTGCGCGGGGTGCTGGTGCATGTGGGGGCGAATTGGTTGTCGCTGCTCGAGGGCCATGCCGAATACCTGGTGTTGGCTCCCGGCATCAGGTCGATCGAAGTGGCCGGAGAGCGTGCCGCGGTCGTGGACCAGACCGCGGTACGACGCCGGCTCAGCCAGGGTGCTGCCCTGCGTTCACTGGTGCGCAACCGGGCGCGGGTCACGGTGTGGGCCGTGGACGGGGCCGCCTTGGGGACCGGGACCCTGGATCATGCCGGTGCCGACCATTTGCGCCTGGCCCGGCATCCGGCCGACGGGTACCGTCGCAGCGCCGAGGTCAGATCGGTTGCCCTGCTGCCATTCGCCTCGATCTCCGTCCTGCGTCATGAGGGCTGATGGCCGCCGACGATCCACAGATCGGGCCCACCCCTTGGGTAGTGGGGGTTTAGTCATTAGTGTTGACGCGTAGGGAGGAATCATTCACCGTAACTTCTCCCACCAACGCGGTCTGTGTCATCACAGTCGGCGGGAAGCAGAGGCAGCGTGGCAACCGATGTACAGCACAGCCAACCGGCGCGCAGACTGCGCAAACCCGGGTGGAGGGATCCCCGGCTGATCGTTGGCATCCTGTTGGTTATCGGCGCCGTGGCCGGAGTCCTCACCCTGCTGTCCTGGCAGAACAAGACGGTGCCGGTATACGTGGCCAGCCAGGACATCAGCATGGGGGAGAAGATCGAAGCCTCCGGATTGGACGTTGTCGATGTGCGGCTGGATTCCGTCCAGGACCAATACCTCACCGCCCGGCAGGCCCCGTCCGAGGATCTTCGGGCCAATACGCTGATCCGCAGCGGTGAACTGGTCCCCCTTGCCTCGCTGGGCGGCCGCGACCCGCAGAACCGCAAACCCCTCTCCGTCGAGTTGTCCCGGGACCTGCCGGTGGCGGTGGCGGTGGGCACCCGTGTTGATGTGTGGGCCGCCGAACGGGCCAAGGACTCCACGACCTATCAGGAACCGAAGAAACTGTTGGAAACCGTGGAGGTCAGTGCCATCCGCGAACTCGATTCCGGTTTCGGCGGGGTCTCGGGGCAGGTGGTTGAGCTCCTCGTGACCGATGAGGACCTGCCCGGGATGATTTCCGCCTTGGCCAATGAAGCGCAACTGACCGTGGTGTTCGCCGGCGGAGGGTCTGCCGGATGAGTATCGCCGTCGTGGTCTGGGGCCGGGCCGGGGACCTGGCGGACCGTCTTGAACGATTGCGCGGCATGGTCACCATCGTGAGGCACTGCGAGGAACTGGGCGAGGTCGTGGCCTTGGCCGAATCCGGCTTGGCCGATGCCGCGTTGTTGCTGGGACCGCCCATGGACATCGATGCGGAATTCGCCGACGAGCTGTCCTTCCACGGCGTCCCGGCGGTGGCCATCACGGATGAACCCTCCCAGGCCGGGCGGCTCGCCGGGCTCGGTCTGGGCGTGGAACCGGAAACCGCGCAGGAGCAGTCGGTCTCGGATCTGCTCGAACTCCTGGTTTCCGGCGCCCACCGTCCAGCGCCACGCGGTGCACGCCGGGCGCAGTCCCCCGCAAGGACGGAGCACATCCCGGAGCCGGCCCCGGGACGGATCCTGGCGGTCTGGGGCCCGGCGGGATCGACTGGGAAGACCCTGGTTGCGGTGAACCTGGCTGCCGAAGCGGCCATGGACGGCCAACGGGTCGTGCTGCTCGACGCCGATACCTACGGCGCCAGCGTCGCCGTCCATCTGGGGCTGCTCGACGAGGCTGCGGGGCTGGCACAACTATGCCGGCTCTCGGACCAGGGCATGCTCGACGAGGCGGGGTTCGAACGCTCCTGTGCCGTGGTCGCGGTCGGAGGGACAACGCTCCGGGTGGCCACGGGCTTGTCCCGGCCCCAACGATGGCCCGAACTGCGGGCCGGGGCCTTGGCCCGGGTGCTGGACTTCGTGCGTCGTCGGGCCGACCTGGTGGTCGTCGATGTCGCCTCCTTCCTCGAACGCGACGAGGACCTGACGTATGACACGTCCGCCCCGCAACGCAATGGTGCGGCCCTGGCCGTGTTGGAGTCGGCGGCCGAGGTCATCGCCGTCGGCTCGGCCGACAGCGTCGGGGTTCCCCGGATGATCAAGGGCCTCGAGGAGCTGCGCGAGATCCTGCCCGGAACGACTCCCCGGGTGGTCTTCAACCGGGTGCGTCGTTCGGCGGTCGGACCCGCCCCGGAACGGGCCCTGGTGGAAAGCTGGGAGCGCTTTGGTCCCGGTGGCGGGATCGACGGGCTGCTGCCCTGGGAACCGGACACCGCGGACCGGGCCTTGCTGCAGGGCAGCGTGCTGGCAGAGCTGGCTCCCGAGAGTGTTCTGCGGGCCGGGATCGCGGCCCTGGTTTCGGTGGAAGTCAGGCGTCGTGCAGGGTTCTTCAATCGCTGATACAGCCCATTGGGAGCTAACCGGTCCGCGGGTTAGTCTTGAGGTGTTCGAGACCGCAAAGGCGCGGTCCTCATCCTTTTACGGAGGCGTTAATTGATGTCGTCGGAGTCGGGCAGTCCTACAGGATTCATTGCCGAGACCAACACCCCCCAGTTCGCCGAGGCCTATTACGGGCACCTTTCACCGGAGGATGCGGCAACGTATCCACCGGAGGAGCTGCGGAACCGCGTCGGGGTGCATCTGGGCCTCGGGCACCAGCGGGACCGGGGACGGGCGAAGGTCGCGGTGGATCTGGAGGAGGACCGTGCGGTCGTCTATGCGGTCACCGACGACATGCCCTTCCTGGTCGACTCTGTCACCGCGGAGATCGTCCAGCAGGAACAAGGCATCACCTTGGTCGTCCACCCGACGTTCCTGGTCCATCGGGACGAGGAGGGAATTGCGACCACGATCGAACCGGTCAACACCGCCGAGGCCACATCATCGGGCGATACCGCTGCCTTGCCGGACCTTTCCGCCTTCATGGACCAGACCGGTAAATCGACCGTCGAATCATGGATCGCCATCGAAATCGCCGGGACGCCGGAACCGGAGCGGGTCACCGCATTGGTCGAGGGCCTGGAACAAGTCCTGTCCGATGTCCGCGACGCCGTGGAGGACTGGGCGCCGATGCGTGCCAAGGCCCACGAAATCGCTGATTCGCTGGCAGATGTCAACGACGAGATCCCCGATCTGGATAGCGCTGCCGAGCTGTTGCGTTGGTTGGACGAAGGCAACTTCACCTTCCTGGGATACCGCGAATACGATCTGGCCGTGGAGGACGGAAAGGATGTCCTGCACGTGCGTTCCGAGAGCGGATTGGGCCTGATGCGCCGGTCGGGCACCACCATGCTCCGTCAGGAACTGACGAAACTGGGGAGGGACAAGGCCCGGGAAAAGCGTCCACTGGTCATCACCAAGGCCAATTCACGCTCCACGGTCCACCGCGCGGTCTACCTGGACTACATCGGGGTCAAGAGCTTCGACGCCCAGGGCAACGTCACCGGCGAACGACGCTTCATCGGCCTCTTTGCCACCAGTGCCTATACCCGCCCGGTCCGGACCGTCCCGGTGGCCCGCGATAACGTCGAGCGCGTGCTCAAGGCCTCGGGATTCGCCCCTGATTCCCATTCGGGCAAGGACTTGTTGACGATCCTGGAGAGCTACCCCCGGGACGAACTCTTCCAGATCCAAACGGAGGACCTGCTGCGTATCGTCACCGGGATCCTCAGGCTGCAGGAACGTCGTCGCACCAGTTTGTTCCTCAGGCCCGACATCTACGGACGGTTCATGTCCGCCTTGGTCTTCCTGCCCCGCGATCGGTACACCACGGCGGTCCGGTTGCGCATCGAGGAGGAACTGAAGAAGGCCTACGCCTCGGATTCCACCGAGTACGAAGTACAGATGAACGAATCCGCCCTGGTGCGGCTGTTCTATCGGGTCCGACTGCCCCTGGGTGAGCAGACGCCTGAGGTTTCCCGCGAGGAGCTGGAACAGCGGCTCGTCCGGGCCGTCAGGTCCTGGGGCGAGGGAGTGGACGAGGAGGTGCGCAGTCGCTTCGAGCGAGGCGAAGCCGCCGAGATGTCCCGGCTTTGGGCCGATGCCTTCCCGCAGGCCTACCGCGTGGACTTCGAAGTGGAGGACGCACTCGATGACATCGAACGCTTCTCCACCTATGACGAGCCCGGGCACGAAGGCCCCGTGCTCCACGTCTACGTCCCCTCCAACGTGGCCGACCAGCATGGCGTGGATGCCCGGTTGAACCTGTACCTGACCGAACCGCTGTCCTTGAGCCGGATCCTTCCGGTGCTGTCCCACCAGGGATTGGAAGTCGTCGACGAGAAGCCGTTCGCCATCGAACGACGCGACGGCAAGAAGTTCTACCTCTACGACCTGGGACTGAAGTATCCGGAGGGCATCGACCCGCTCGAAACCAGTGACCTGCTCACCGAGGCCTACGGTGCGGTCTTCGTGGGACGGGCCGAATCCGACGCCTTCGACCGGCTCATCCTCGCTCAGGGCCTGTCTTGGCGGGAGACGGCGGTCCTGCGGGCGTACGCCAAGTACCTGGGCCAACTCGGTGCCTCGAACTCCTATGGGTTCATTGCCGATACCATGCTGGCCAACCCGGAGGTGACCGAGGCCCTCGTGGACCTGTTCGAGGGCACCTTCGACCCGGATCTCGATGACGCCGAACGCACGCGTCGCACCGCAGCGGCACGGGCCGCGCTGGAGACCGGGCTGGAACACGTGGCGACCCTTGACGCCGACAGGCTGCTGCGCCGCTTCGTCAACGTCATCGACGCCACCACGCGGACCAACTACTACCAGGACACCATCCACCTGTCCTTCAAGCTCGAACCAGGGCGGATCGACGGGGCCCCGTTCCCGCGGCCGCAATACGAAATCTGGGTCTATTCGCCCCGCGTCGAAGGCGTGCACCTGCGCTACGGCAAGGTTTCCCGCGGTGGCCTGCGCTGGTCGGATCGCCGGGAGGACTTCCGGACGGAGGTCCTGGGGCTGGTCAAGGCACAAATGGTCAAGAACGCCGTGATCGTCCCGACCGGCGCCAAGGGCGGTTTCTTCGCGAAGAACCTGCCTGACCCTTCGGTGGATCGCAATGCCTGGATCGAGGAAGGCAAGGCCGCCTATCGGATCTTCATCTCGGCCCTGCTCGATATCACCGACAACCTGGTCAGGGACGGTGACACCGAGAGGGTGGTCGTCCCGGACCGCGTGGTGCGCCTGGATGACGACGACACCTACCTGGTCGTCGCCGCCGACAAGGGCACGGCCAGCTTCTCCGATACCGCCAACGAGATCTCACTGGCCCGGGGCCACTGGCTCGGCGACGCCTTCGCCTCGGGCGGATCGGTGGGCTACGACCACAAGGCCATGGGCATCACGGCCCGTGGCGCCTGGGAGTCGGTCAAACGGCACTTCTTCGAACTGGGAATCGACACCCAGACGGAGGAATTCACCGTGGCCGGCATCGGCGACATGAGCGGGGACGTCTTCGGCAACGGGCTGCAGCGTTCCGAGCACGCCAAACTGGTTGCCGCCTTCGACCACCGGCACATCTTCCTGGATCCGAATCCGGATCCGAAGCCGTCCTTCGCCGAGCGCCAGCGGCTATACGAGCTACCGCGTTCGAGCTGGGGCGACTACGACACCTCGCTGATCAGCGAAGGCGGGGGTGTTTATCCACGCCAGTCCAAGTCCATCCCGATCTCCGACCAGGTCAGGGACGTGTTGGGGCTGCCGGAAGGGACGACGTCGATGTCGCCCCCGGACCTGCTGCGCGCCATCCTGTCGGCGCCAGTGGATCTGGTCTACAACGGTGGCATCGGCACGTATGTGAAGGCTTCCACGGAATCCCACACCGATGTCGGGGATCGTGCCAACGACGCGATCCGGGTCGACGGCAAGGATCTTCGGGCCCGGGTGGTCGGCGAAGGCGGAAACCTGGGCATGACCCAGCGCGGACGCATTGAAGCAGCGCTGAAGGGGGTCATCCTCAACACCGACGCGATCGACAACTCCGCCGGGGTGGACTGCTCCGACCACGAGGTCAACATCAAGATCCTGATCGATCGGATGGTCACTGCCGGAAAGCTGCCCGAGGACGAGCGGGCGGACTTCCTGCATTCGATGACCGACGAGGTCGCGCGGCTGGTGCTGCGGACCAACGTCGACCAGAACATCCTGCTGGTCAACGACAAGCAGCATCTCTCCGAATGGAGCCCGAGCTTCGAACGGCTCATGGACTGGTTGGAGGAGCATGCCGATCTGGACCGCGAGCTCGAGTTCCTGCCCAGTACGGAGGAACTGGAGGAACGCCTGGCCGGGGGCAAGTCACTGACCGCTCCCGAGCTGGCCGTGTTGGTGGCCTATTCGAAGATCCAGCTGGCCACGGCGTTGGCGCAGACCACGCTGGCGGATGATCCGTACTTCGACCGGACGATGCGCGAGTACTTCCCGGTGCAGCTTTCGGAGAAGTTTCCCGAGGATGTCCTGGCCCACCCGCTGCGCCGGGAGATCGTCAGCACCGTGGTGGCCAACGACATGGTCAACATGGGTGGCATCACCTATGCGTTCCGGGTGCTGGAGGAGACCAGCGCTTCCGAGGAAGCCGTGGCCCGTTCATTCGTGGCCCTGCGGGAGATCTACGCCCTGGATGACTTCGTGGACGCCGTGACCGGTTTGCCGGCCAGCGTCCCCGTCGAGCACTGGTGCCGCATCCAACTGGATATGCGCCGGCTGCTGGACCGGGCCACGCGTTGGTTCATCTCCCATGTCGGTTCCGGGACGAGCATCCAGCAGGACATCGAGGCCTTCGAGCCGACGGTCACCGCCCTGCAGGCCGAACTGGGGGACCTGCTGCGCGGCGTTGACGCCGAGCGGGTGGCCCGGTGGAAGGACAACGGGATCCAGTGGGGCCTGCCCGAGGATCTTGCCTCGCGCTGGGCCTTGCAGTTCGAGGGCTTTGCCTTGCTGGATATAGCCCAGGCCGCCCATGACCGGGGACTGCCGGCCCGCGAGGTCGCAGCCGTCTACTACGTGGTCTTCGCGCGTTTCGGCATCGACAATTTGCTCGAACGCATCACCCGGCTCCCGCGGGGGGACCGGTGGCAGGCGCTGGCCCGTGCCGCCCTGCGGGACGATCTGTATTCCACGGCGGTGGACATCACCGGAGCGGCGTTGCAGGCCGCACCGGAGGTGGTCGATCCCGAGGGACGGGTCGTGGAGTGGGAAGAACAGAACGCCGACAACCTGGCCCGGGCGAAGAACATGTTCGATGAGGTCAACAGCCTCGAACGCGATGACATGGCTTCACTATCGGTGGCACTGCGCCTGCTGCGTTCGATCGTGCGGCGGTAGCTCTTGGCGACCTTCACCGATCCGGTCCGGGACGACGCCGATTTCAGGCCCGGGGACGAGGAATGGCTCCACCTGCTGGTGGGGGATTGGCAGATGGTCGCGGACCTGGCGTTTGCCGATCTGGTCCTCTGGCATCCCTCGGCCGGAGGGACGTATGTGGCTCTGGCCCATGTACGTCCCTCCACCAGCCATACCGTCTTCCATAGCGACTTCGTGGGGGAGCGGATCCGCAAGGACCTGCGCCCCCTGGTCGAGCAGGCCTGGACCAGCGGGGAATCCCAACGCGCAGGGGAGGAGCATTGGACGCAGGAGTCGGCGATGCGCATCGAGGCGTTCCCGATGGTGCGCAACGGCAGGACGCTGGCGATCGTCACCAGCCACCAGGATCTGTCCAACTCCCGGGTGGCCTCGCGGCTGGAACAGACCTATAAGCAATGCGCCACCGATCTGCTACGCATGGGCATGCAGGGCCTGTGGCCGGACTTCGCGACACCCACCGGCTCCCGACGCGGGGCTCCCCGCGTCGGTGACGGGCTGATCCGGTTGGACGCCGAGGGAATCGTGCAATATGCCAGCCCCAACGGGGTCTCGGCCTATCGCCGTCTCGGGGGGGTCGACTCCCTGGAGAGCCGCTCACTGGCGGAGGTCACCACCGGTCTCCTGAGGGACCGCCGCCTCGTGGACGAGGCCCTCGCATTGGTCGTCACCGGCAAGATGCCCTGGCGCACCGAGGTCGAGTCCAACGGGGTCAGCTTGTCCCTGCGGGCCATCCCGCTACGTGATGGCAAGAAGCGATACGGGGCCCTGGTGCTCTGTCGCGATGTGACGGAGTTGCGCCGCCGCGAGATGGAGCTGGTCTCCAAGGATGCCACCATCCGGGAGATCCACCACCGGGTGAAGAACAACCTGCAGACCGTCGCCGCGCTGTTGCGCATGCAGTCCCGCCGCATGGTCAGCGAAGACGGAAAGCAGGGTCTGGAGCAGGCCATGCGCCGGGTGGCCACGATTGCCCTGGTGCACGAGACGCTGTCCCAGGGCCTGAGCCAGAGTGTCGACTTCGACGAATTGATCGACCGCCAGTTCAGGTTGGCCGCCGAAGTGGCCTCACCTGGTCAAGTGGTTCACACCGAACGGTCGGGATCCTTCGGCGGGCTGCCCAGCGAACTGGCGACCCCGCTGTCGCTGGTCATCAACGAGTTGGTTTCCAACGCCGTCGAACACGGCCTGGGCGAGCAGGACGGAACGGTCAGCCTCCACGCGGTGCGACGCACCATCGCCGATGGCACCGAACGGCTGCGCGTGGTCGTCTCCGACGACGGTCGTGGTCTGGGCTCGGAGCCCCGCAAGGACGGACTCGGACTGCAGATCGTTCGCACCCTGGTGACCAGCGAACTGGCGGGGACCATCGAATGGGAGCCGGGAACCCATAGCGGCACGGATGTCATCCTGGACCTGCCGCTGCGCAGCTGAGGGGCGCACCCGTGAACAGGAAAAACGCCGGCCGGTCCCCGAAGGAACCGGCCGGCGTCATGGGGACCCGGGATTGATCAGTTGAACTTCTTCTGGTGGGCCTTGACCGACTTCACGTAGGTCTTGGTATCGCTGTACATGCCATTGCGCTTCACCGAGCCCTGCCCCTGGTAGTAGGAGGCGATGCCGTCTTCGACGTTGCTGCTGGTGCGCTGCAATGAACGGATGATGGCAACCCCCGCCGTGGCGTTGTCGTAGGGGTTCAGCAAGTCCAGCTTCCGGCCGACCAGCTGTGACGCCCAGTCACCCGAGGTCGGGATGACCTGCATGGCACCGATGGCGTTGGCGGGGGAGACCGCTGCCATGTTGAAGCCTGACTCCTGGTACGCGTGGGCCAGGGCCAGGGACGGGTCGACGCCCATCTTGCGTGCCGTGCTGCTGATGATCGACTGCATTTCCGACCGTGAGGGGAGGTTGCGCGAGAGCAGCGTGTACTTATTGTCGTTCGCGGACTTCACCGTGCCGGCCGGGTACTTATAGTGCAGGAAGGTATCCGGCACCAGCTGCTTACGGGTCGACGAGGTCGAGGAGGTCGAGGAGGCCGGGGACCCGCCGGAGAGCTTGAGCTTCTGTCCGGGGTAGATGACCGAGGAGTTGTTCAGGTTGTTGGCCGACAGGAGCTTGGACAAGCCCATCCCCGCCTGGCCGGCGATACCGGAAAGGGTGTCCCCGGACTTGACCGTGTAGGTGCTGCTGGTCTTCTTCTTCGTCGAGCTCGACGAGCTGGAGGAACCCGAGCTGGATTTCGAGGAGGAAGAGGCGGAGCCGGAGAGCTTGAGCTTCTTGCCCGGGTAGATGACCGTGGACATGCTCATGTTGTTGGCCGCCAACAGCTTGGACAGACCCATGCCCGCCTTCTCGGCGATCGCCGAGAGGGTGTCCCCGGATTTGACCGTGTAGGTCGACGCCGATCCGCTGGAGCTCTTCTTGGAGGAGCTCGAGCTGGACTTGGACGAGTTCGAGGAGCCCCCCGAGAGCTTGATCTTCTGGCCCGGGTAGATCATGGAGCTGGACTTCAGTCCGCTGGTCTTCAGCAGGGCCGAAAGGGAGAGGCCCTTGCTGTGGGCGATGCCCGAGAGGGTGTCTCCGGATTTGATCGTGTAGGTCGATGCCGATCCGCTGTAGCTCTTCTTGGAGGAGCTCGAGCTGGACTTGGAGGAGGACCCACCGGAGAGCTTGAGCTTCTTGCCCGGGTAGATGATCGTGGACATGCTCATGTTGTTGGCCGCCAACAGCTTGGACAGGCCCATGTCCGCCTTTTCGGCGATCGCCGAGAGGGTGTCCCCGGATTTGACCGTGTAGGTCGACGCCGATCCGCTGGAGCTCTTCTTGGAGGAGCTCGAGCTGGACTTGGAGGAGGACGATCCACCGGAGAGCTTGAGCTTCTGGCCGGGGAAGATCAGATCGCTGGCCTTGAGCTTATTGGCCTTGAGGAGTTTCGACAGCGGCATATCGTGTCGATGGGCGATGCCCGAGAGGGTATCGCCTGACTTGACGGTCACCTTCTTGGCGGGCGCTGCGGCCACGGTGAGGCGGGTCGGCAGCTGTGAAGCCACCAGATGGGCGGCGATGCGCTGCTGGGCGGCCGCGATGTTCGCGGGAGTCGCGGTCTTCGGGGTGAGAAGTGCTGTGGACGTGGGAGCCTCGACGGCGGCTGCGGGGGCGGCTGCTGCCACACCTGACAGGACGACGGCGGGAATCGTCGCGGCTGCGACGGCTCCGGAAATGGAACGGTTGCGGGCTCCCTGAACGAAGACGTTCGAGGAACGCGCGCCGCTGG
Source organism: Micrococcaceae bacterium (assembly GCA_030452125.1). GTDB lineage: Bacteria > Actinomycetota > Actinomycetes > Actinomycetales > Micrococcaceae > Arthrobacter_H. The sequence goes on along the minus strand of JAKDMV010000040.1, from coordinate 1,679 downwards.
TGCGGTGCTCGGGCATGTAGACATCCTCTGATCGCGACGGCCTTGGCCGAAGAGATCACCATCGAGTTGAAGCCAGGCAGGGCTTCGCGATACTCGTGTGACCTATGTTGCAACTGTGACTCATGTGAATTTACACCATGTGATGCGTTCCTAAAAGTCTTAAGTGGCTCGTCACCTGAGCATTGCGACGGGGAGAGCACGGATTGTGGCATTCTTGTGTGGTGAGTTCTCTTAATAATCTCGTGACCGAATGGTTGTCTTTGCCTGACCTAGCCGAGGCGTTGGACGTCTCGATCAAGGACGTGCACCGTCTGTTGGACGAACGCTCGATCGTTGAATTGCGGGTGGGCGCACGCAAGGTGCGCTCCGTTCCGGCGGAATTCGTTCTGGAGGGGCGGATCATCGATAGCCTCAAGGGCACCATCACGGTGCTGGGCGACGCCGGATTCACGGACGAGGAGCTGATCAGCTGGCTCTTCACCCCCGATGAATCGCTGCCCGGTACGCCGATCCAGGCCCTGCGTGAGGGGCGGAAGACGGAGATCAGGCGCCGGGCCCAGGCCCTCGGCTGGTAGCAGCGGCGCCCGGGCGGGCGGCGGTGGTGCTCAGGCCGTGCGCTCGGTGACGGCCTTTCCCAGCGCGCGCAACTGTTCGCGGATCTGATCGGTGACGGATAAGACGTCGAGCGCATCGAAGGCCTGCGCCGAGAGTGCGGCGATGCTCCCCTCGGTCGCTGCCAGCGCCCCGCAATCGGTGAGGACCGTCATCATGCGATTGATTTCCGCCGCTGTGAGGTCATCGGCCCCCAGACGGTTCTGGATGAAGTCGCGGTCTTCCTCAGAGGCCAGCAGCAGCCCGTGGGCGATCATTTCGGTGCGTTTGCCCTCGCGGAGATCATCGCCGGCAGGTTTCCCGGTGATCTCGGCGTTTCCGAACACGCCCAACACGTCGTCGCGGAGTTGGAAGGCCTCGCCGATCGGCAAGGCGAAGGCGGAGTAGCCGGCCAGCAGGTGGTCGTCGGCCCCGGCCAGGGCGCCCCCGAGGAGCAGGGGGTTCTCGGTGGAGTACTTGGCTGATTTATATCTCAGGATCGTCCGGGCCCGTTCAAGGACGTCGCTATCGGATGACGAAGGCCCCGCCGACTCCTCCAGGACGTCGAGATACTGCCCGGCCATGACCTGGGTGCGCATGCCGTCAAAAATCCTCCGCGCCGGCGAACCGGCGTCCGTGGCGGTCGCGAAGAGCTGTTCACTGAACGACAGGCAGAGATCGCCGGCCAGGAGGGCTGCTGCTTCCCCGAAACGTGCTCCGTCCCGGGCCCAGCCGAGCCGGGAATGGGTGGATTCAAAGGATTTGTGCACGCTGGGTCGGCCGCGTCGGGTCGCGGACCGGTCGATGACATCATCGTGGATCAAGGCCGCCGCCTGGAACAGTTCCAGGGCCGCGGCCGCCCTGATGATCGCCTCGTCGGCGGGATCCCCACCGGCCCCGGCATAACCCCACCAGGCGAATCGCGGCCGAAGCCTCTTGCCGCCCTGGATGAGGGTTTCGACCGAATCGACGAGATCGACGGCGGTGGGCGAGATTCCGGTCACGATATCCCGCTGTTCCGACAGGAACGTCGCCAGCATGGAGTCGAGGCGCTTGATGAATTCGGTGTCCTCGGCGCGGGGGGGCCG
>JAKDMV010000150.1 GCA_030452125.1 Micrococcaceae bacterium | reverse complement strand
CTAGGAGTTGACCCGCAGGGTCGTGGTCACCGGGGTCGGGTTCGTGAAGACGTCCAATACCGGGCAGTGGGCGTCGACGGCCGCCTGGAGTTCGGCATAGCGTTCCTCGGTGGCCGGACCCGAGACGTCCACGGTCAGCCGCACATCACCGAATCCCGGGCGGACCTTGTCCTCGATGCCGAACAGGCCGCGCACATCCAGGTCGGCGTCCGCCGAGATGTCCAGCGAGTCGATCGTGATGCCCAGCTGGTGAGCATAGAGGCGGTAGACCACCACCTGGCAGGAGATCAACGCCCCGAGGGCGTATTCGACGGGGCTGGCGGCGACGTCGTCCCCGGCCAATGCCGCCGGTTCGTCGACGGTGAATTCGTGGCGTCCGGCGCGGATGGTCGAACCGACCGAGCCCACCGGGTCGGCCGTCGCGCGGAACTGCAGCGATGCGCTGGCAGTGTTCTGACCGATCCGTTCCGCCCAGGCGGATCCCGCGGAATCGAGGCGTTCGGCGCGGTTGGAAATGCTGGTTTCTGCAAGGGTCTGGGTCATGGCGTTCCTTCGCTGTCATGGCGAGCGTGGCGCTGCGCCATACTTACGCCTCCCGGTCGGGACGGCGTCGAATCGTCACCTGGGGCACCCCACTATGGCGAAGGGGGTTGCCGTCCAACCGGCCAGGGCCTCAGGTTGGATCTCTTGATTCTTGGGTTCGATTCTGCTGGCGGGAACGCCGATCGGGCAAACGCGTCGCGTCATCCGGAGACATACGCCGGGTCATCCGCGGGTGGAGAGCCCGCCATCCCCGCAGCAGGATTCCCCTCGCCAGGGGGTATCCCAGCGGTTATCGTGGGGCCATGAGCGGATACCGGCGCCCGGAGTTCACCCCGGAGATCCATCGCGATGGACAGGGCGCCCCGATCGCCTACGGCCATCGGTGGGAAGGGATGTCTCCGCCTTCGCGCGCCTACTCCACGGTGGGCCATCGACACCGGTTCGCTCCCTTGCATGAGGTCGCTGATGCCCAGCTCGACTGGCTGTTGGACGCCTTTGACGTCGTCGCCGAACGGGACCCGGAGGTTGCTTCCGATCTGCTGTTCCCCTCGGAGGACGTCGTCCACGCGGTCCGGGTCGTCCCGTCCAACCTGCTCGCGGCCCCGCTGACCTTCGTCTTCACCGGGTTCCCGGGGATCTTCCTGCACGCTGGCGCCCTCTACGACGCCCACTATCCGGTATGCGGTTGCGATGCCTGCGATGACGATGTCCAGGAGCTGTTGGAAAACCTTGAATCCGTGGTGCGAGCCGTCGTCTCAGGCGGCTATTTTGAACGAATTAATCCCAACGACGACCAATCTGTCGATTATCGGCTGGCCGAGCCGGGCCGGTGGGAAGAAGCCGGGTGCATCCATGCCGAGGATGTGCCCGAGGGAAGGATGGAGGTGGCAGAAGCCATGCTCCCTTCCGATGGGCACTGGCGGCCGTGGCCGGAAGCGGTGCGAGACGCGGCTGGTGCGGCAGGGGGCTGACAAACCGTGTGCCCGTGGCGGTTCCGTCGTGATCTTCCATCAGGGCCGGCGGGCGTCAACACTGCGCGGGATGATGGCCACGTGCTTCCTGGCCGACATCGAAACACAAGAACCGCAGGCACTCATGGCGCGAATCACCGGCAACCATAAGCGCGGAAATGAACGCGTTGCACGGAAGCATCCGCGCAATCAGGGCCGCTAATTAGTCCACGGGCCCGGCGCTGAGATGGCGGTTCCGCTCCTCGATGAGCTTCTGCAGATAACGGGCCAGGAAGAGCTTCTCTGCCAAACGACCGAGAGGGCCGAACGGTGCGGCGAAATCGACGCGGTCAACCATGGTTGTTCCCCCCGACTCCTGGCTGAACTCATGGATATGACGAAACCAGCGGAACGGGCCCTTGACCTGTTCGTCGATGAAGGAGTGCGGTGCTTCCATCTGCATGATGCGGCTGGTCATCTTCAGGGGGACGCCAAAGTGCCAAGCCCGCCATGTCACGTTCTCACCGAGTGAGATGAGGCCGGAAGTGACACCGGCGATGGCCTCCTCCCGGGACTTCGCCAGCGATTGTTGATGGGTGTCGATGTTCCGGGCCAGATCGAATAAGTGTTCCTGAGGGATGGTGGTCCACGTCGTGCACTGGAAGGAAACGCTCATGGGCAGAGTCTCTCAGGTGTTGCCCGCCTCTCGAAAGGTCGGCGAATACGCGGTACGGTGCGCGTATGCGCTTCTCCACCCAGCAACGCCTCCTGATTGCCGCCTACTGCGCCATGATCCTCGTGGGTCTACTGCTGTTGGTCTTCGGGCTCTTCGGGGAATCCTGGTGGCTGCCCGTGATCGGCGCGCTCATCGTCGCAGGCTCCGGATTCACGCTCTCCGTATGGGTGCGGGAGTTTCGGCGTCAAGACACCCTGAAGAACCGGGCCTGAGGGTTGTTCCACGGGAGACGGTGAATCCGTAGTCTGTAGGCGTGAACAGAACAGCGACTCCCTTCCTCGTCATCGGTGGCCTCGGCATGCTGCTCGGTGGTCTCTTCTCCGCCATCAGTGCCGCCTCCCCGTCCTATTTGGCCGCCTGGGCGGTCGCCTATCTGGTGCTGGTGGTCGGTGTCGCGCAAGTGGTGCTGGGCCTGGGCCAGGCCCGGTTGGCCGTAAAAACCCCGTCGGAGGGCTTCGTTTCGGCCGAAGTCTTGACGTACAACCTCGCCAATATCGCCGTACTGGGTGGCTCGATGTTCTCCCTGACGTTGCTGACGTGGATTGGTGCGGGGCTGATCGTCGTCGCCATGGGCCTGTTCATCTGGGCGGCCCGCGGTGCTGCCTCGGAACAGCGGTGGTGGCTTTATGGATACCGGGCGATGATCGTGATCATCCTGGTATCGGCCCCCATCGGCATCATCCTGGCGAATTCGCGCATGGGCTGAAGGCGGCCGGCAACGGCCGCGCCGGCGAATGGCCGGCGCGGACACTGCGACTACTGCGCGACGGCCCGGCCCAGCGGGGCCGGGTCGACGACGTCGTGGGCCTCGAAGTAATCCAGGGCAGCGACCAGGTCGCTTTGGCCCGAGTCGGTCGCGTTTGCCCCCTCGGCCAACGTGGTGAAGTTGTCACCACCGGCGGCAAGGAACGAGTTCATAACCACCTTGAACACGTCGTCGTCGGCAATGGCCGCACCGTCGAAGGTCATCGAGGTGATGTGTGAGCCGCGGGCCGCATCCTCCGTGTAGGTGTAGTCCAGGCCTTCGGAGATCCCCAGATGCAGCTTGGGCCGGCTGGAGCCATCGGGCTGCCACTGTTCTTCCAGCACGGTCTTCAACTGAGCCCCGGTGAGGTCCTCGGTCCACAAGGTGTTGCCGAATGGTTGGACGTTGGCCACGTCCTTATATGTGACGGTCCCGTTCGTGCCATACAGCAGGTCGGCCCGCAGGCCTCCCGGGTTCATCAGGGCGATCTGTGCCGGTTCGCCGCCGAAATCCTCGTTGGAGGTCGCCCACAGTTGCATATCCGCCACGAGATTACCCATCGAGGATTCGACGCCGCGGTCGGCCCCCGGCTCGTTCCCGCCGCGCAGGATGTCGGCGCTGATCCGGCCCACCTGTTCTGCGCCGACGATCTCTGCTTGTTCGGCCGCCTTCTTCACGACCCGTGCCACGCGCCGATCCGCTGGGAAGGCAGGAACCGTCTCGCCGGCGTGGTTCGTTTTCGTCAGCTCCACCAGTGAACCCGAGAGGGCGACCGGCTTCTTGGAACGACGGTCCACGGTGATCTTCACCCGGTCCAGAGTGGTGCCGTATTCATGGGCCTGGACCACCGGGCGCTTCATCGAGGACGACCACCCCTCCACCGGGAAAGAGCAGGCGTATTCCTGGTGGGTATGGCCGGAGAAGATGGCGTCGACGTCGGCCGATGCCCCGCGGACGAGCTCCCCATAGGCGGTGTCCTCGTCGGCGATCGCCGAGCAGTCGGTGCTGGCAGAGCCCTCATGAGCCAGCAGAACGATCACGTCCGCCTCACCATTGGACTTCTTGCCGTCGGAAAGCTGGGTCGAGACCCGGTTGACGGCCTCGAGCTGGTTACCGAAGTCGAGGCCGGCCACGCCGGAGGGGGTGACCAACGATTTGGTCTGTTCGGTGACGACGCCGATGAAGCCGACCGTGACGCCCTGGACCTTGCGCAGCGCATATTCCTTCAACGCTGGCTGGTGGGTGCCCTCATGGTAGACGTTGGCGCCCAGTGCGTAGTCGGCCCCGGCGCTCCTGTTGTGCTTTCCGTAGCGCGGGATGACCCGGTTCTTCAGGTCGTCGATGCCGCGGTCGAATTCGTGGTTTCCCACAGAGGAGACATCCAGCCCGGCAGTGCGTAGTGCGTCGATGGTGGGGGTGTCGTCCTGGGAGAAGGAAGTGAACGTCGAGGCGCCAATGTTGTCGCCCGCGGAGACGAACAGTGTGTTGTGCTTCTTCTTGCCGGACAACTCCTTGACGGCTCCCGCCACCACCGCGGCGCCGGCCGAAGTGCCGCCCGCCTCGATCCGACCGTGGAAGTCATTGATGCCCAGCAACTGGATGGTGCTGGT
>JAKDMV010000149.1 GCA_030452125.1 Micrococcaceae bacterium | reverse complement strand
ACGGGGTGAACATCGCCGCCATGCAGGTCTCCCGCAATGAGGAAGGCGGCCCGGCGCTGGCCGTACTGGCCGTGGACTCCTCGCTGCCGGCAGGGGTCCTGGACGAGGTCCGGGAGTCGATCAACGCGAGCACGGCCCGCGAAGTGGACCTCTCTGAATAAGGCAACCGGCGGGCCCGGGACGTGGGGATGGCGCAATGCGCGGCGGACCACACTCCCGGCCCCGCCCGCCCGGGAACCGGCCGGCGGCGCCGATGAGTCCGGTTGCTACATTGCCGATGGGCGCACCGGCGCCTCGGTGCGGTAGATTTCTCGAGTGACTTCAACCCAGGATCAGACCCCGTTCTACATCACCACGGCCATCTCGTATCCCAATGGCGACCCGCATATCGGCCACGCCTACGAGTTCATTGCCGCGGACGCCATGGCGCGTTTCAAACGCCTGGACGGTGGTGATGTCTTCTTCTTGACCGGCACGGACGAGCACGGCCAGAAGATGCTCCAGACCGCGGAGAAGGAAGGCATCACCCCCCGCCAACTGGCGCAGCGCAATTCGGATGTCTTCCAGGAGGCGCAGGACGAACTGGGCATCAGCTACGACCGGTTCATCCGCACCACCGACGTGGACCACCTCGAAGCCGCCCAGGCCATCTGGAAGCGCATGGAGGAGCGCGGGGACATCTACCTCGATAAGTACGCCGGCTGGTATTCGGTGCGCGACGAGGCCTTCTACGGCCAGGACGAGACCGAGGTCCACGAGGACGGGGTGCGCTACTCCACCGAATCCGAGACCGAAGTGACCTGGACCGAAGAGGAATCCTATTTCTTCCGGCTCTCCGCCTACCAGGAGAAGCTGCTGGAGCTCTACCGCAGCCAACCCGAGTTCGGGGCACCGCACTACCGGTTCAACGAGGTCATCCGCTTCGTCGAGGGCGGGCTGAACGACCTTTCGGTCTCGCGCACCTCCTTCGACTGGGGGATCCCCGTTCCGGGGAACCCTGCCCACGTGATGTACGTGTGGGTGGACGCCCTGACCAATTACCTGACCGGGGTCGGTTTCCCCGACACGAACTCGGCCTCCTTCCGCAAATACTGGCCGGCGGACCTGCACGTGATCGGCAAGGACATCTCCCGGTTCCACGCCATCTACTGGCCCGCCTTCCTGATGTCCGCCGGATTGGAACTGCCGCGCCGGATCATGATCCACGGCCACCTGCACAACAACGGCGTGAAGATGTCCAAGTCCCTGGGCAACACGGTGGCCCCCGCCGACTGGGTGGAGAACTACGGGCTGGACCAGACCCGGTACTTCCTGCTGCGCGAGGTCCCCTTCGGTGCCGACGGGAACTACAGCCACGACGCGATCGTGGCCCGGATGAACTCCGATCTGGCGAACAACCTGGGCAACCTGGCCCAACGGTCCCTGTCGATGGTTGCCAAGAACTGCGGGGCCGTGGTGCCCACCCCGGGTGGATTCACCGACGCCGACCGGGCCCTGCTGGACGACGCCGAGGCACTGCTGGAGTTGTCCCGCGGGGCCTACGACCGGCAGGAATTCAGCAAGGGACTCGAAGCCGTCTGGCATGTCCTGGGCGACACCAACGCCTACTTCGCCGAAAACGCGCCCTGGGTGCTGCGCAAGACCGATACCGCGCGGATGGAAACGGTGCTGTATGTGACGTTGGAGATCCTGCGCAAGGTCGCCTTGCTCGTCCAGCCCGTGATGCCCACCGCCGGCAGCCAGCTGCTCGATGTGCTCGGCCAGTCCGGGGGAGCGGCACGGACCTTCGCCGCCTACGGTTCGGTCATCGAGCCGGGGGCCGCATTGCCGGCGCCCACGCCCATCTTCCCGAAGTACGAGGAACCGGCCGCGGAGTGAATAGCCGCTAGTCAACCGCTTGACGGCAGCTGGAGTGGGCGGTCCCGAAGGTGCCGCGGACCGGCCGGGAGGCCGCCATTGACGGCCCGGGGGACGGGAAGTAGCAAATTGACAGCGGATGCCTTGTCAGTAAAGTGGGGCAACGGACTTACTCGTATCCCCAACCCCGTATTTGAGGACTGTCATGAGCACCCCACCGGAAATAAGCGGTGAGAAACAAGACCAGAGGCGCGCCTCGGACCCCGAGGTGAAGAAGGCGCCGTTCATCCCCGCCCCCCGGGTCTTCTACCCCGCATTGATCGTGATCGTGGCCCTGGTCGCCGTGGCGATGATCGCCCCCGAAGGCACCTCCAAGGTGTTCGGCAACATGCAGACCGCAGTGGTGGACGGGCTGGCCCCGTACTACATGCTGGTCGTCGGAGCCTTCGTGGTCTTCGCCGTCTGGATGGGTCTGAGCCGCTACGGCAACATCACCCTGGGCAAGGATGACGAGAAGCCCGAATTCGGGCTGTTGTCCTGGTTCGCCATGCTCTTCGCCGCAGGCATGGGCATCGGCCTCGTCTTCTGGGGCGCCGCCGAACCCCTGACGTTCTTCGTGAACCCCAAACCCGGGGTGACCGGGGACGAAGCGGATGCCGCGCGGGCTGCGATGGGCCAGACCTTCATGCACTGGGGACTGCATGCCTGGGCCATCTACGCCGTCGTCGGCCTGGCCATGGCCTACGCCATCCACCGCCGTGGATTCCCGATCTCCATCCGCTGGACCCTGGAACCCCTGCTGGGGAACAAGGTCAAGGGCTGGCTCGGCGACACCATCGACGTCGTCGCCGTCGTAGGCACCCTGTTCGGGATCGCGACGTCGCTGGGGCTGGGCGTCCAGCAGATTTCCGCCGGGCTGTCCCATATGGGCGTGGTCGGCAAGGTCGACAAGTCACTGCTGGTGATCCTGATCATCATCATCACCCTGTTCGCGCTGACCTCCGCGGTCAGTGGGGTGGGCAAGGGCATCAAGTGGCTCTCGAACATCAACCTGGGGCTGGCCGGGGTGTTCATGATCTCCGTGCTGCTGCTGGGCCCGACCCTGTTCATCTTCCGTGATCTGGTCTCCTCGCTGGGCTTCTACCTGCAGAACATCCTGGGCATGACCCTCGATACCGCCACCTACACCGGCGCTGCCGGCCAGGAGTGGCTGGGCAACTGGACCATCTTCTACTGGGGCTGGTGGATGTCCTGGGCACCGTTCGTCGGGGTCTTCATCGCGCGGATCTCCCGCGGGCGCACCGTGCGCGAATTCGTCCTCGGCGTCCTCGCGGTGCCGACCATCGTCAGCTTCATCTGGTTCTCCATCATGGGTGGCACCGCCATCCAGCGGGCCTGGGACGACATGAACGGCGGTCTGTTCGACGAGAAGGAAGGCATCGTCTCGGAGAACGTGCTGTTCAACATGCTCGCCGAACTGCCATTGGGCGGGGTGTTGTCGGTCATTGCCGTCCTGCTGGTGACGATCTTCTTCGTCACCTCCTCAGACTCCGGCTCGCTGGTGATCGACATGCTCGCCTCCGGCGGCGATACCGACCCGCCCAAGTGGAGCCGGGTGCTGTGGGCTTCGCTCGAAGGCCTCGTCGCCATCGCCCTGCTGCTGGCCGGGGGACTGGGCGCGTTGCAGACCGCCTCGATCCTCACGGCACTACCGGTCAGTATCGTGATCATCGGCATGTGCATCGCCACGTTCAAGGCGCTGCATGGCGAACACCAGGTGCTGCTGCGGGCCGAACGCCGCCAGCGCCGGCTCGAACTGGCCCGTGAGGTCGGCGTCGGGGTGACCGATGAACTCACCGAGAACTTCGATGAGCGCTTCGGTGACCAGGTGGACGACCGCATCGAAACCGCGCTTCCCTCCGAGGTCCGCACCCGGCCCCGGCCGTGGCAGCCGCGCGGGAGGAACGACAAGAAATAAGACGGGTCGTTGGCGGGCCCACGCCCCGCTAGCCGCTCGAGGACAGGGCCCCGGTCCGGAATGAAGTTTCCGGACCGGGGCCCTTTCGTGTGTCCGATCCATGGTTGATTCCCACGCCGACAACAAAACTCCAAGGTATTGCGTGGCTCACAAAATTAAACTAGAGTCTAGTTTCAGTTATTGAAACACCGCTCGACGATCCTCCCTGTCGTAGGGGAGCGCATCGTCCGTGATTTTGGAGTGAACAGATGCCACTTTCCCTCACCGAAGAGCACACCGACCTAGCCTCCGCAGTCTCAGACTTTGCCGAACGCTTCGCCGATATCCTCGAAACCCGTGAACACCTCCAGGCCTACGCCGAGGGAGGCCGGCCCGGGCACTGGGCCGAACTCGTGGACAACGGGCTGCACGCCCTGCACATCAGCGAAGAACGCGGTGGCCAAGGCGGAAGCGTGGCCGACACGGCGATCGTGGTCGAGGAATTCGGCCGCCGCCTCGTGCCGGGCCCGTATGTCTCCACGGTGCTCGCCAGCTCCGCGGTCGCCGGGGCCACCGAGTGCAAGGCCTCGACGCGGGGACTGGACCTCTTCGCCGACGGAGCCACCGGCGCCCTGGTGATGCCCACCGCGGCCCTGGCCGTCACGGCCACCTCCGAAGGATGGAAACTCAGCGGTAGCGTCGGCGTCGCCTCGCTGCTCTCCGCGGAACACCTAGTCATCGGATTCACTTCCGATGAGACCACACGGTTCGCCCTGGTCGAC
>JAKDMV010000148.1 GCA_030452125.1 Micrococcaceae bacterium | reverse complement strand
AGTTTGAGTCGTGCCGGTGAGCGGGCCCGCAGCATTTTGTACCTTCTGGTGTTGGTGGCCGTCGTCGTCTTCGGGCTCCTGCAGATCACCGTCGTGATCGTGCCGCTCTTCCTGGCGCTGATCCTCGCGGCGGCCATCAACCCGCTCGTGATCTGGCTGCGCCACCACGGCTGGTCGGCGGGGCCAGCCACGGGCACCGCCTTCGCTGCCTTGCTCATCGCCTTCGGGGCCATCCTGCTCGGCGTCATCACGACGATCCGTGCCGAATGGGGGTCCCTGGCGGACCAGGCGGGGGACCGGACCAAGGACCTGTGGACCGCGCTGAAAAATAGTCCGTTGCCGGTCAACGACGCGACGCTGAAGCATGCCCAGCAATCCTTCCAGCAGCTGTTGGGCAGCGATGCAACACAGGACCAGGCCATGGCCGGCGCGGCGCTCGTCTCGGAAATGGCGACGGGCTTCGTGCTGATGGCCGTCATCCTGTTCTTCTTCCTCAAGGACGGCGGGAAGATGTGGGCCTTTGCCACCGGAAAGCTGCGCGGCCGGCAGCTTGCCAAGGTGCGGATCGCCGGCCGACGGATCACCGCCGTTTTGGGCGGCTACGTCCGTGGGACGGCCATCGTCGCCGCAGTGGACGCCGTCCTGATCGGGGCCTGCCTGCTGATCCTGAAGGTGCCGCTGGCCCTGCCATTGATCGTCCTGATCTTCATCGGGGCCTTCATCCCCATCCTGGGTGCCACGGTCACCGGGATCCTGGCCTCCGTCGTCGCACTTTTAGGCGTCGGCCCGGTGGCGGCAGTGATCGTCCTGGTGGTGGTGGTCGTGGTGAACCAGCTCGAAGGCAACCTGCTGCAGCCGGTGGTGATGGGCCGCACGCTCCAGATCCACCCGTTGGTGGTCCTGCTCGCGCTGGCCACCGGCGCCGTGGTCGCCGGGGTTCTCGGGGCCATCCTCGCGGTCCCGTTCACGGCAGCAGCCTGGGCCGCCCTGCAGGTGTGGGCCGGGGTTCCGGCAGACCGCGCCGACGGGAGCCGATCGGTAGCTTCCTAGGCTGCGGCCCCGGTTTCGACCAGGAGCACACCCCCGATGATCAGGATGATGCCGCAGGTCATGACCCAGTTCAGCGGTTCACCGAAGAGGACCTTGCTGGCCAGAACAGAACGGGCCCGGCCTTTCAAGGACCGGGCCCGTGTGCACGACGGTTGCCATGGACTAGGCGTTGGCGAGTTCTCCACCCAGGGTCAGTTCTGGTTCGGTCGCGGCCCTGACTTCCTCGACACTCACACCGGGAGCGGTCTCCAGGAGCACCAGACCGTCCTCGGTCACCTCGATCACCGCCAGGTCGGTAATGATCCGGTTCACCACGGCCTTACCGGTCAGCGGAAGCGAACATTCATTCACGATCTTTGCCGAACCGTCCTTGGCCGTATGGTCCATCAGGATAATGACCTCTCGGGCACCCTGCACCAGGTCCATGCCACCACCGGGGCCCTTGACCATCTTGCCCGGAATCATCCAGTTCGCCAGATCCCCGTTGGTGGAAACCTGCATCGCTCCGAGGATCGCCACGTCGATCTTCCCGCCACGGATCATCCCGAAGCTCATGGCCGAATCGAAGAAACTTGCTCCCGGATTGACCGTCACGGTTTCCTTCCCGGCATTGATCAGGTCCGGATCCACATCCTCTTCGGGGGGGTACGGGCCCACACCGAGGATGCCGTTTTCCGACTGCAGAACCAGTGTCCTGCCGGCGGGGATGTAGTTCGGAACCAGGGTCGGCATCCCGATGCCCAGGTTCACATAGGCTCCGTCCACCAGCTCCTGTGCGGCCCGCTCGGCCATCTGCTCACGTGTCAGTGCCATCGTCTCAACCTTCCTTCGTCGCCGAACCGGCGGCTTCACCAGCTGGGCGTACCGTGCGCTTCTCCACTGGCTTTTCGATGTCCCGACCGACTTCCAGGACGCGGTGCACATAGATCCCCGGCAGATGGACCTGGTCAGGGTCGATCTCGCCGGGCTCCACGAGCTCCTCAACCTGAGCGATACACACCTTCCCGGCCATCGCTGCCGGCGGGCCGAACTGCCGGGTCGCCTTGTTGAACACCAAGTTGCCGTGCTTATCGCCCTTCAGCGCGTGGACCAACGCGAAATCGGAGACGATGGCCTCTTCCAAAACGAAATCGTTTTTCTCCCCGCCTGGGGCGAAGCTCCGCACTTCCTTGGGCTCCGAACCCTGGAGAATGTTCCCATCGGCGTCGTACTTCTGCGGCAACCCCCCTTCGGCCACCTGAGTACCGACTCCGGCAGCGGTGTAGAACGCAGCGATGCCTGATCCACCGGCTCGTAGCTTCTCAGCCAGCGTCCCCTGCGGGGTCAACTCCAATTCGAGTTCCCCGGTGAGGTACTGGCGAGCAAATTCCTTGTTCTCGCCCACATAGGAAGAAGTCATCTTCCGGATCCGGCCGGCAGCAAGCAGGACACCAAGTCCCCACCCATCGACACCGCAATTATTGGAGACCACCGACAGGCCCGTAGCGCCTTGTTCCAAGAGGGCCTCGATCAATGCCATCGGGTTCCCTGATAGTCCGAAACCGCCGACAGATATCAAGGATCCATCCCCGATATCCGCTACGGCTTCCGCCGCAGAACCGACACTTTTATCCATTGTCATGCTTAGAACCCCACCTTGTCTGCGCCTTTGAGATCGAGTATTTCGCGGGCCTCATCTGGTGTCGCGACCTCAAAATTCAGGGCTTCCAGAATGGTTCGGATACGTGAAACCTGTTCGGCGTTGGACGCTGCCAGCTGGCCTGGTCCGATCCACAGGGAATCTTCCAACCCGACACGGACGTGTGAGCCCATGGCGGCCCCGATAGTGGCCAATGGCATCTGATTTTTACCAGCTCCAAGGATCGACCACTGGTAGTCCTCGCCGAGCAACCTGTCGGCGGTGCGGCGCATGTGCATGAGATCCTCGGGGTGGGCCCCGATACCTCCCAGCAAGCCGAAGACCGACTGGACAAATAGGGGGCCACGCGCCAGCCCTCGCCCATGGAAGTGAGCCAGGTTATTAAGGTGAGAGATGTCGTAGCACTCGAACTCGAAGCGCGTGTCATTTGAGCTGCCGATGCCGAGGATTGTCTCGATGTCCGCAAACGTATTCTTGAAGACAAGATCTCTGGACTTCTCCAGAGACTCACGCTCCCACTCGTGGTCGAAATCAGCGTATCGGTCCAGCATCGGGTAGAGCCCGAAGTTCATGGATCCCATGTTCAGTGATGCCAATTCTGGCTTGAAAGTAGCAACCGGGAGCATTCGCTCCTCGACAGTCATATGGGGGGAGCCACCAGTCGTGATGTTGATGATCGCGCCCGTGTTGGCCTTGAGTTTTTCAAGAATTGGCTCAAAGTGCTTCGGATCTTGGGAAGGGCGCCCATCCTTGGGATCCCGGGCGTGCATGTGGACGACCGCGGCGCCGGCTTGCGCGGCTCCGATCGCCGCGTCTGCGATCTCGTCTGGTGTAACGGGCAGATGTGGGGACATGGTCGGCGTGTGGATGGCGCCAGTGACGGCGGAGGTGATGATGACTTTTTTCTTGGAGGCCATGTTAATTCCTTTGGTGGTACTCGAGAGTGTTGCCGTAAGAAGAGGGTCTGGGGCTAGTAGAGCTTCTCTGTATTGCCGTCGACAGCCATCGCCTGACCATTGACACTTCGGGCGAGATCACTGCCCAAAAACACTGCCATGTTTGCAATATCAGTTGCCTCAACAAGTCGGTTCAAAGATGACTGGCCGAGATAGAGGTCAGTGACTTCAGCCAATGGTCGCTTCAACATCTTTGCCTTGGCTTCAATGACTGCATCGATGCGGGGGCCGTCGACGGCCCCTGGGCATATGGCGTTGACACGTATGCCATCGCCACCGAGTTCGATGGCCAACGTTTTAGTTAGCCCGACGACTGCCCATTTGGAGGCGGAGTAGGGGCTGCGGCCCGCCATGCCCAGTCGTCCGGCGGCGGAGGAGAGGTTGACGATTGCCGCGTCTGTGGAGAGTCGGAGGAACGGCAGCGCATATTTGATGCAGTAGAACTGCCCGTGGACGTTAACGTCGAACGTTGCTTTCCAATCCGCTGCTTCTAAGGTTTCAATCGAGCCAGTAGGGCCAGCGATCCCCGCGTTATTGACCAAAATATCCAGTCCGCCGAGGTCAGTGGCAACGGTGTCCATAAGGGATCGAACTTGGTCCTCATTGGAGACATCGCTGACCGCTGCGGAAAAGCCGGAGGCACGTGCTGAATCCACAGCTGCGGGGTTGATGTCTGTTACGAATACTTTGGCGCCCAGATCTTGAAAGCGAGTGGCGATCGTTAGACCGATGCCTGCGGCCCCGGCTGTGACGAGAACCTTGCGGCCGGCGTAGTTTAGTCCGGTGTAATCCACGGGTACTGCTCCTTTTGGTGGTGAAGAATATTTGCAAACGCTGATGCTCAGGTGTGAATCCGAGGCTTTCGTCCGATGTTGGGCGGTCTAATTTGCTGAAAGTCAGTGCCTAGTGGCCAGAGACTGTGGCGAGGGCAGGATCTTCGGTGCCTCGCTTTAGCC
>JAKDMV010000039.1 GCA_030452125.1 Micrococcaceae bacterium | reverse complement strand
ACCCCGGTTCCCGGATATCGGCGGATGGGACATCCCCGGGTATCGGGTTCGGTGGTCGGCGCGGTGGGCGGCTGCGCTTTCATCGTCGTCAATACCCCGGCCCTGGACGGGCCGTGGGCCCTGGGCCTGCGGCTACTCGGGCTGGCCGCCCTCGGACTGTGGGTCTGGGCGGTGCTGCTGCGGCCCCGGCCGCTTCCGCCCCACCCCCGGCCGGACCGGACCGGTGGGATCGTCTATTTCGGCGGGTTGATCGCCATGTTCGCGATCATGTTCATCGGGATCCGCTGGCTCGAAGCCGCAGGGCGCGAGGGCCTGGAACCGGCGGTGGTCGCCCTGGCCGTGGGCGCACATTTCCTGCCCTATGCCCGGGCCTTCGCCGCCCCGATATTCCTCTGGCTCGGCTCGGTCATGGTGGCGCTGGGGATCGCCGGGCTGGCCCTGGGGCTGACCAGCACCGTGGTGGCCGCCCCGGCAGCGGCAGTCGCCGCCGGCTTCGTACTGCTCATCGGCAGCGCCGTCGACGCGCTGGGCGTCTGAACGGGGCGTGGATCAGTCGGGGATCTCGGTATCGGCCAGTGCTGGACCCCGCACCACCAGCACCGGGCAGAAGGACCGGGCGATGCAGGCCGAACTGACCGAGCCCATCAGCAGCCCGACGAATCCTCCGCGGCCCCGACGACCGACGATGAGCATATCGGCCTCCTTGCTGGCCTCGATCAGGGTCGGCCGGGCACTGCCCTGACGCAACCGGATGCTCACGTTCTCCGGGATCTGCGGTCCGTAGGCCTCCTTCAAGGCGGCCGCGACCGTGTGTTCGACGCGTTCGGAGAACCCCTCGATGCCCATGACTTCGTACCGTTCGGGCATCGGCGGGTAGTCCCAGCAGGCGGTCGCTTCGATCCGTGCGTTCAACCCGACGGCGACATGCCGGGCCTGACGCAGCGCCTCCACCGATGAGGCGGAACCATCGACTCCGACAATGACCAATCCCTGGCGTTCTTCTGCCATCACAACCTCCGATCCCTCCCCGTGCGGGGAGGCTCCTGGCCTTCCAGCTTATCGTCGACGGCTTGCTGTACAGCTAGCGCAGGACCACGGTCCTGTTCTCCAGCAGGAACACCCGGCCCTCACAATGCCACCGCACGGCGTTGGATAGCGCCCGGCATTCGGTATCTCGTCCGGCCGCGACCAGATCCGCGGGGGAGAAGGTGTGGTCCACGTCCTGGACCTGTTGGGAGATGATCGGCCCCTCGTCCAATTCGCTGTTCACGTAATGGGCGGTCGCCCCGACCGTCTTCACCCCGCGGGCATGGGCCTGGTGGTACGGCTTGGCCCCCTTGAAACTGGGTAGGAAGGAATGGTGGATGTTGATGGTGCGCCCGGTGAGTTGGCGGCTGAGCTCATCGGAGAGGATCTGCATGTAGCGTGCCAGGACCACCAGTTCGACGTCGTAGTCCTCCATCAGTTCCAGCAGCCGGGCCTCGGCCGCCGGCTTGGTGTTGGCGGTGACCGGAACGTGGTGGTAGTCGATGCCATGCCATTGAACCAGCGACTGGTGGTCGAGGTGGTTGGAGACGACGGCGACGATCTCCACCGGCAATTCGCCCATGCGTGAACGATAGAGCAGGTCGTTGAGGCAGTGCCCGAATTTGGAGACCATCACCAGCACCCGGCGCTTCTCGTTCAGCGGGCGTAGGCTCCACTGCATCCCGTACGTGGCGCCGAGTTCGGAGAAGGCCCCACGCAGGCGCTGGAGTTCGAGCTCCGGATCCAAGGCGACCCGCGGGGAATCCGGGCCCGGACGGCTGACGAAATGCACCCGCAGGAAGAACCTGCCCTCATGGAAGTCGTCGAATTGACGCAACTCATGGATGTCCCCGCCATGGTCGAGCAGGAACCCTGACACCGCATGGACGATGCCCGGTCGTTCGGCGCAATCGAGGCTCAGGACGAATTCGTGCATGGGGGAGTCGGAGGCCTGGACCATGGGTTCCTGCTTTCTGGAAAGGGAGGGCTGCTCAGCACTCGATGACGTTCACGGCGAGTCCGCCGCGCGAGGTTTCCTTGTACTTATCCTTCATGTCCGCCCCGGTCTGACGCATCGTTTCGATGGCCTGATCCAGGGTGACCCGGTGTTCGCCGTCACCGTGGCGGGCCAACCGGGCGGCGTTGATGGCCTTGACCGAGGCGATGGCATTGCGTTCGATGCACGGAATCTGCACCAGCCCGCCCACGGGATCGCAGGTCAGCCCCAAGTTATGCTCGATTCCGATTTCCGCCGCGTTCTCGACTTGTTCCGGGGTGCCGCCCAGCACCGCGCAGATGCCCGCCGCAGCCATCGAACAGGCCGACCCGACTTCGCCCTGGCAGCCGACCTCGGCGCCGGAGATCGACGCGTTCTGTTTGAACAGGATGCCGATGGCCGCGGCAGTGAGCAGGAACGTGACGATCCCGTCCTCGTCCGCGCCGTCGATGAACCGCGCATAGAAGTGCAGCACCGCCGGGATGATGCCGGCGGCCCCGTTGGTCGGCGCCGTGACGATGCGCCCACCCGAGGCATTCTCCTCGTTCACCGCCAGGGCGTAGAGGTTCACCCATTCCATCGCCCACAGCGGGTCGGCCGGTTCCAGCCCGTTGATGCGGCCTTCCGCCTCCTGCTGGCGCAGCTTCTCCCGCAACTCCGGGGCACGACGGCGGACCTTCAGCCCGCCGGGCAGCACCGGCTCGGTACGGGTGCAGCCGTTTTCCACGCATTCCTCCATCACCGACCAGATGTGCAGCAGGGCGGCCCGGGTTTCCGCCTCGGGCCGCCAGGAGTTCTCGTTGGCCATCATCACTTCTGCGATGGACAGTCCGGAGGTCTGGCAGGCGGCCAGCAGCTCGCCGCCGGTGTTGAACGGATGCGGCAACGGGGTCTCGTCGGAGACGAGCTGGTCGGCTTCAGCCGAGACGTCGTCGACCACGAACCCGCCGCCGATGGAGTAGTAGGTGCTCTGACGGATCGTCGCCCCGTCCGCCCCGAAGGCCTGGAAGACCATGCCGTTGGGGTGGGCGGGCAACGACTTGCGCCGGTGCAGGACCACGTCACGTTCATCGTTGAATCCGATATCGGCGCCACCGCCCAGCGGCAGCCTCCCCTCGCGGAGGCAGGAGGCCACCAGATCCCCGGCGATGGCGGTATCGACCGTCGCCGGATCATGTCCGGCCAACCCGAGGATCACCGCCTGATCGGAATGGTGGCCGATGCCGGTGGCCCCCCGGCCGCCTAAGTTGGCGCCCTGGCCCGGGCCCCCCGAGGACCGCCGGGGGCCCGCGGCCCCCCGGGCGGTCAACCGCGGGGCCGCCCGCATGGGACCGACCGTATGGGAGGAGGAGGGACCGATTCCCACCGAGAACAGGTCCAGGGTGCTCAGTGCCATCAGGCCACCTCTGCCGCCGAGAACTCGAGCATGGCATCGAGCAGCCAATGCACCATGTAATCGGCGAAGGAGGCGCGCGGCATGATCCGGAACGTGTCCTCCTGCGTCTTCCACAAGATCACCGGCACGGGGCCGATGGTCGTGGTGACGGCTGAACCGGTGGCGAAGACCGAGGGGTGCATATCGAAGTGGCACCCCTTCTCCAGGACCGACCGGGCCGAGGGGCCCGAGAGTTCCAGCGTGGTGCGGTTCCCCGACAGGTCCACGACGGAGCCGGGCAGGGCGCCTTCGCCGTCGCCCAGCAGCTCGGCCAGGGGAGCGGCGTCCACGCTGTCCGGGGGCCCGACGAGCAGGAACTCATCAGGTCCCTGCCACAGGACCGCGCGGTCCTGGTCGCCGCCGACCTCGCCCACGCGCTGCGGCAGGGAGAGTCCCAGCGCCGACTCCATGACCCGGGCGGTGGCCGACCCCGGCACGACCCGCAGGCCGATCTGGGTCAGGAACGGCAGTTCACGCAGGGCGACGCCCCGTTCACCGGCGACGGAGCCGGCGGCCATGTCCCGGGCCAGATAACCGACCGGGCTGGTGCGCAGCGCGGCGACCTCCTGGCTCACGGAGGGTGCTTCCAAGGTGTTCTCAGCCATCGCGACGGCTCCCTTCAGGGTCGTAGAGGATGGGGGATGCGATTTCGACGTCGACGAGTTCGCCGTCCAACAGGGACTGCACGACCTCGCCCATGCGGTTGCGGCCGTTCTTGACCAAGGCCAGACCGAAGGTTCGGCCCAGGGCCGGGCTGCGGTAGCTGGAGGTCACGTGGCCCTCCATGGGCACCGGACCCTGCTGGGGGGTGATGGGTGTTCCGGAGGTGACCAGCTGCGCCCCTTCGGGCAACAGCGTGGTCTTGTTCACCGGCAGCACCCCCACCAGATGGTGGCGGTCCTCGCGGGCCGTATCGGCACGGGCATAGGAGCGCTTGCCGATGAAGTCCTTGAGTTTGGAGACCACCCAGTCCATGCCGGCGTCCTGCGGGGTGACGGTCCCGTCGGTGTCCTGCCCGACGATGATGAACCCCTTTTCGGCGCGCAGCACGTGCATCGTCTCGGTGCCGTACGGGGTGATGTTGAATTCGGCGCCGGCCGCGGCGACGTCCTCCCACACCTTGAGTCCGTACCAGGACGAGACGTTGATTTCGAACGCCAGTTCACCGGAGAAGGAGATCCGGCAGATCCGTGCCGGGATCCCGCTGGCCAACGTGGTCTCGCGGAAGGCCATGAACTTGAAGTTCTCGTTGGTCAGGTCCAGATCGGGGGCCAGCTTGGCGATCACGGCGCGGGACTTGGGCCCGACGACGGCGACCGTGGAGTACTGCTCGGTCACCGAGGTGCACACCACATCCAGCTCCGGCCACTCGGTCTGCAGCCATTCCTCGAGCCAGTCCAGGATCTTCGCCGCCCCACCGGTGGTGGTGGTCATGAAGTAGCGGTCCTCTTCCAGCCGCAGGGTCACCCCGTCGTCATAGATCATCCCGTCGGGGGTGCACATCAGGCCGTAACGGCCCATCCCGTTCTTGAGCTTCTTGAACCCGTTGGTGTAGATCCGCCCGAGGAACTCCCCGGCGTCGCGGCCACGGATCTCGATCTTGCCCAGGGTGGTGGCGTCCTGGAAGCCCACGGATTCACGGGTGGCCGCGCATTCACGCTGCACCGCGGTATCCATGTCCTCGCCGTCCAGCGGGAAGTAGCGCGGACGCTTCCACTGGCCGACGTCCTCGAACACCGCCCCATGGGCCAGATGCCAGGGGTGGATGGACGTCAACCGGGCCGGGTCGAGCATTTGTCCGCGCTGGCGGCCGGCCAGGGCGGCGAAGGCGACCGGGGTGTAGGGCGCCCGGAACGTGGTGGTGCCGATCTCCCCGAGCTCCTCGATGCCCAGGACGGCGGCGATGACGCCGATGGCGGCCACGCCACTGGTTTTGCCCTGGTCGTTGGCGGTGCTGATCGAGGTGTAGCGCTTGATGTGTTCCACCGAGCGCATGCCGGCCCCGGTGGAGCGGACGACGTCGGCGACCGTCTGGTCGCGTTGCAGGTCCACGAAATGGGTGTCCCATTCGCCTTCGCTGCCTCCGGTGCCATGGACCAGCCACAGGGGCCGGGACGGGGCGATGTCGCAGGCCGCGGTCGAGGCGGCGGCGACGGAAGCCGAATGCCCGACGGCGGCGATGGCCTCGCCACCGGAGGCATGGCCCTCGGACAGGCAGGACGCCAGATCGTAGGAACCGTTCAAGGCGCCGGCCGTGTGCATGTTCTTCAGCGGCTTGCCCGGCACGAAGGCCGCGAGCTCCTGGTTCCAGGCGACCTTGCCCTGGCGCTGGCTGTAGAGGTGCACCACCGGGCTCCACCCGTTGGAGACCGCCAGCAGGTCCGCGTCGATCTCTTCGGCGGTGCCGGTGGCCTGACCGTCATGGTCCACCGCGGTGACGGTCACCGAGGCGACGCGGCCCGACCCGTCGGCGGCGGTGTCCACCACGGCGGAGCCCAGCAGCGAGCGGACGCCGGTGGCCGCCAGGACCTTCGAGGCTTCGGCCGAGGCCTCGGTGCGGGAGTCGACGACCGCGGCGACGACGACGCCGGCCGCATGCAGGTCGGCGACCGTGGCGTAGGCGGCGTCGTTGGTCGTGGCGACCACGACCCGGGAACCGGCGGCGACGCCGTAACGGTTCAGGTAGCTGCGCACCGCGGAGGAAAGCATGACGCCGGGGCGGTCGTTGTTGGCGAAGACCAGCGGACGCTCATGGGCGCCGGTGGCCAGCACGACCTGCTTGGCCCGGATATGCCAGATGCGTTCGCGGGAGACCCCGGCCCCCGGATCCTCGGCCAGGTGGTCGGTGCGCCGCTGGACGGCGATGATGTAGTTCTCGTCGTAGGCGCCGAAGGCCGTGGTGCGGTTCAGATAGGTGAACTCCTGGCCCCGGCCCAGTTCCTCGGCGGTGTCCGCGGCCCACCGGGCGGCGGGGGTGCCGTTGATCTCCTCGGTGCTGGAGGAGAGCAGCGATCCGCCCGGATCCGGCTGTTCGTCGATGAGGATCGTGCGCGCCCCCGAGTCCGACGCCTGGCGGGCGGCGGCCAGCCCGGCGGGGCCGGCGCCGACGACGAGCACGTCGGTGTGCACGTACTTGCGGTCGTAGTAGGCCTCGTCACGGCGTGGATCCATGACCCCCAGACCACTGAGGTAGTTGGCCTTCATCCCGTCGGTCACGTGGGTGACCGTGGCCGGGAGCATGGACTCGTCGACCTGCCCGGCGAAGCGGGAGGCGACGGTGATCAGGGCGTTGGGCTCCTCGACGCCGGCGGCCAGGATGCCGCGCGGGCGGTTCAGGTACAGCGAGTTGCCGCAGCCGATCCGGCCGGCGGCGAGGGCGGCCGAGGCCACCGTGTCACCGGGGTGGGCTTCGAGGGCCCGCCCGTCGAGGGTGAGGCTGATGGTCCGGGACCTGTCGATGCCGTGGCCCTGGACCTGGTCGGCGCCGAGGCGGCCTGCCAGCGGCGCTGCGGGCTGGGTGGGGCTCATCGTGTTCCTCCTTCGGGGGTGTTCTGCCGTGCGTGGATCAGCTCGGGGGAGGCGATATCGGGTCTCGGCTCGTTCAACTGGTAGATGGCTTGGATTTCATAGGTGGAGGTGTCCCGCAATGCGTTGAACCATTTGCGGCAGCCGGCGGCGTGGTTCCAGCGTTCGGCGAAGATGCCCTTGGGGTTCTTGCGGTAGAAGAGGTAGCGCGACCATTCGCTGTCGGTCAGCTCGTCCGGGTTCTCCGGATAGGCGACATGGGCCTGGCCGCCGTAGTGGTATTCGGTTTCATCGCGTGGCCCGCAGTTGGGGCATTCAATGAGCAGCATGGGAAGTCCTTCTGGAAGTGGGTGCTAGTGAGCGACGGCGGCAGCGCCGTGCTCGTCGATCAGCTGTCCGGTCTCGAAGCGGTCCAGCGCGTACGGGGCGTTTAGCGGGTGCGCTTCCCCGGTCGCGATGGTGTGGGCGAAGGTGTAGCCGGCCGCGGGGGTTCCCTTGAAGCCACCGGTGCCCCAGCCGCAGTTCACGTACATCCCCTCGATCGGTGTCGGGGACACGATGGGGGAGGCGTCCATGGTCACGTCGACGATGCCGCCCCAGGTGCGCAGCAGATGCGCCCGGGAGAAGATCGGGAACAGTTCGACCGCGGCCGACATCTGCTCTTCGATGACATGGAAGGCACCGCGCTGGCCGTAGCCGTTATAGGGGTCCACGCCGGCACCCATGACCAGTTCGCCCTTATGTGCCTGCGAAACGTAGACGTGGACGTGGTTGGACATGACCACCGTGGGGTGGACCGGCTCGAAGAGCTCGGAGACCAGGGCCTGCAGCGGGTGGGACTGGATCGGCAGGTCGAAACCCGCCATTTCGGCCAGGACCGAGGAGTGTCCTGCCCCGCACAAGCCCACCTTGTCGGTGAGGATGCGTCCTTGGCTCGTCTCGACGCCGACCACGCGGTTGCCGTCCTTGACGAATCCGGTGACTTCGCAGTTCTGGATGATGTCCACGCCCATCTCGTCGCATTTGCGGGCGAAGGCCCAGGCGACGTGGTCGTGCTTGGCGATGCCGGCCCGCGGCTGGTAGGTCGCGCCCATGACCGGGTAGCGGATGTCGTCCCCGGTGTTGATGATCGGGCACAGCTCCTTGACCTGGTTCGGCTCCAACCATTCGGCGTCCACCCCGTTCAGGGCGTTGGCATTGACCCGGCGTTTGGAATCGCGCACTTCCTGCAGGGTGTGGGCGACGTTCATGACCCCGCGCTGGGAGAACAGGAAGTCGTAGTCCAGCTCCTCGGGCAGGCCCTCCCAGAGCTTGAGCGAGTGCTCGTACAGCGCCGCGCTCTCGTCCCAGAGGTAGTTCGAACGGATGATGGTGGTGTTCCGGGCCATGTTGCCGCCGGCCAGCCAGCCGCGTTCCAGGATGGCGATGTTCGTCATTCCATGGTTCTTCGCAAGATAGTAGGCGGTGGCCAGGCCGTGTCCGCCGCCGCCGACGATCACTGCGTCATAGGAGGGCTTGGGTTCGGCATTGCGCCACAGGAATTCAGGGTGCTCGGGCAGCAGATCGGCCATGATCAGGCTCCAATCGTGGAAGAGAGAAGGGGAAGTTCCGGGTAGAGCGGGTGGGCGGTGGCCAGGGCGGTGACCCTGGCCTTCAACCCGTCAAGGACCGCCGCGTCGGCACCGCCGTCGGCGGTCCCGGCGATCAACGCCAACGCGATGATGTCGGCGACCTCGGTAAAGGCCGCCTCCGAGAAACCACGGGTGGCCAACGCCGGGGTCCCGATCCGTAGCCCCGACGTCACCATCGGAGGCCGCGGATCGAACGGGACCGCATTGCGGTTGACCGTGATCTCGATCTTCGCCAACAGGTCCTCGCCTTCCTGGCCATTGAGGACCGAATCCCGCAGATCCACCAACACCAGGTGCACATCCGTGCCCCCGGTCAACACGCTGATCCCGCACTCGGCGACATCTGCGGCCGTGAGGCGTTCGGCCAGGATCCTCGCCCCGGCCAACGTGCGCGCCTGGCGCTCGGCGAACTCTTCGGAGGCGGCGATCTTGAACGCCACCGCCTTGCCGGCAATGACATGCTCCAACGGCCCGCCCTGCTGACCGGGGAACACCGCGGAGTTGATCTTCTTGGCGATATCGGCCTCGTTGGTCAGGATGATCCCGCCGCGCGGGCCGGCCAACGTCTTATGCGTGGTGGAGGTGACCACATGGGCATGGGGCACCGGGGAAGGATGCAACCCGGCAGCGACCAGACCGGCGAAATGGGCCATGTCCACGAACAAGTAGGCGCCGACCTGATCGGCAATGGCCCGGAAGCGTTCGAAGTCCAGCTGGCGCGGATACGCCGACCAGCCGGCCACGATCATCTTGGGCTGGTGCTCGATCGCCAACGCCTCGACCTCGTCCATGTCGATCCGCAGATCGGATTCGGAGACCGAGTACGGGACGATGTTGTACAGCCGTCCGGAGAAGTTGATCTTCATCCCGTGGGTCAAGTGACCGCCATGGGCCAGGTTCAGGCCCATGACCGTGTCCCCGGGACGGATCAACGCGTGCATCACCGAGGCATTGGCCTGGGCGCCCGAATGCGGCTGGACGTTGGCGAAACCGGCCCCGAAGAGGGCCTTGACCCGCTCGATCGCCAGCGACTCGATCACGTCGACATGCTCGCAGCCGCCGTAGTACCGGCGCCCGGGGTATCCCTCGGCGTATTTATTGGTCAGCACCGAGCCCTGGGCTTCCATGACCGCCTGGGCGGTGTGGTTCTCCGAGGCGATCATTTCCAGACCGTCCTGCTGGCGGGCCAGCTCGGCATCGATCCGCGAAGCAACCTCGGGATCAAGCTCCGCCAGCGAAGTCGTCAATGACTTCGCTGTGACCTGACCTGTGGTGGCGATGGTCATGGGTACTCCTTATCCGCACTACGTCGACAACTGATATATCTCTTGTGTTCCATATCGTATGATGGAGATCACGGTCGGTCAAGGGAAAGTTTTTACCCGCTGGTAATGTAGTCGCGGGCCTAGGAAGCAGGAGGAAGTCGATGGAAATGGTGACCGGAGCGGCACCCGTTGCCGAGTCGCTGGCGGAACGTTCCTATCGGGTGTTGCGCGATCGGTTGATCATGCTCGACATCGCCCCCGGCGCCGCCATCAACGAGGGGCTGCTCTCGACGGAGCTGGATATGGGGCGCACCCCCATCCGCGAAGCACTGAAGAAGCTCGAGACCGACCGGCTGGTGCACTCCTTTCCGCGACGCGGCACCTTCGCCACGATGGTGGACATCAAGGACCTCGCGGCCATCTCGGAGATCCGTCACCTCCTGGAGCCGCTGGCGGCCGAGAAGGCGGCGCTGAATCCGAACCCCGCGCTGCGTGAGCAGCTGGCCGATACGGCGGCGGCGATCGAACAGCTGGACGAGGACCAGGACCGCCGGGCCCTGATGGAATACGACCTGGAGGTCCACCGGCTGATCTACCGGGCGGCGGAGAACCAGCACCTCGAGGAAACGTTGGTGCGCCTGGACAACCTGGCCACCCGCATCTGGTGCCTGGTGATGGACCGGCTACCGAGCATCGCCGGCCACATCCAGGAGCACGCCTCGCTGTTGCGGGCCATCATCGCCGGGGATCCGGTGGAATCGCGGCAGCTGGCCGAAGAACACGTGCGTCACTTCGAGTCCACCATCCGCTCGATCCTCTGACGCTCCCGCGCCGACCGGAAAGGCACCACCCCACACGACAGGGGTGGTGCCTTTTTTGGTATCGGCCGCCGGGTCGCGCGGTCTGGTGGGCAATTTGAGGACTTCCGGCCAAAGCCTTGACAGTGACCCCTGCCACAAATAGCGTATGTGCAACAGCGTTGCAGTGAGTGCAACTTCAAACTTCTTTGGTGGTCCCTCATGAATCACGAAAAAACACCCGAAGCGCACGGTGAGCCTCATCAGCCGCCGTCAGTACTGACGCACCAACACGAATCCGGCGTCAAGCCCCGCACCGCCTTCAGTGGTGGACCGGGCGAGGAGACCCCGGCCTCCATCCGCAAGACCCGCAACAAAGTCGTTGCGGCGAGCTTCATCGGCAACTTCGTCGAGTGGTTCGACTACGCCGTCTACGGCTACCTGGCGGTGACCATCACCGCAGTGTTCTTCCCCGAATCGGATCAGCAAACCGGTCTGCTGCTGACCTTCGGCCTCTTCGCCGTCTCCTTCTTCGTCCGCCCGCTGGGCGGCTTCATCTGGGGGCACCTGGGTGATAAGTTCGGCCGGCGGCTCGCCCTGTCCTGGTCCATCCTGATCATGTCCGCCGCGACGTTCTGCATCGCACTGATCCCCGGATACGCCACCATCGGGTTGTGGGCCCCGATCCTCCTGCTCATCATCCGCGTCATCCAGGGCTTCTCGGCCTCGGGGGAGTACGCCGGGGCCGCCGCCTTCCTGGTGGAATATGCCCCGCCCAAGCGTCGTGGCCTCTTCGCCGCCGTCGTCCCGGCCAGTACGGCCACCGGACTGCTGCTCGGTTCACTGCTGGCAGCCTTGCTGACCGGTCTGCTCTCCACCGATCAGATGGAAGGCTGGGGCTGGCGCCTGCCCTTCCTGCTGGCCGCTCCGATGGGACTGATCGGACGCTACATCAGGACCCGGCTGGAGGATTCCCCGGCCTTCCGGGCCCTGGAGGCCGAAGACGACACCGAAACCACCCCGATCAGGGACCTCTTCCGCGACCATTGGCGTCAGCTCGTGCAGGCCATCGGCGCCGTGCTCCTGAACGCCGTCGGCTTCTACATGCTGCTCAGCTACATGCCCACCTACCTCGCCACGGAAGTCGGCCTCGATGAATCGAAGTCCTACCTGGCGACCACGGTGGCACTGTTGACCTACATCGGCTTCATCTTCGTGATGGGCATGCTCTCGGACCGGCTGGGACGCAAGAAGGTGCTGTTGACCGCCTCAGTCCTGTTCGTGATCTTCACAGTCCCGCTGTTCATGCTGCTGGACACCGGGAACTTCCTGATCATCGTGCTGGTGCAGATCGCACTGGGCGCGATGCTGACCCTCAACGACGGGACGCTGCCCAGCTTCCTGGCGGAGATGTTCCCCACCCGGGTCCGGTACACCGGATTCGCTGTCAGTTTCAACCTCTCCAACGCGATCTTCGGCGGAACGGCCCCCTTCGTGGCCACGTTCCTCATCGGCTTCACGGGCAGCGACCTGGCCCCTGGCTGGTACCTCATGGGAGCCGCCGTCATTGCCCTGGTGGCCGTCGCCTTCTCGGCGGAAACCAGCAAACAGCCGCTGAAATAGCGGCTCCTAACCTTCCTGACGAACCATTGATCCACCACGATAAAAAGGAGTCCATTGTGACCACCGAAGCATCCACCAACGCCGTCTCCGGACTCGAACGCCTGAAGGTCCTGCACAACGGGGACAAGGTCTCCCTGACGTTCTCGGACGCCGAGTTCGAGCGCCGCCTGGCCGGGCTGCGGAAGATCATGGCCGAGAAGGACCTCGACGCCGTCGTCCTGACCAGCTACCACTCGATCAAGTACTACTCGGACTTCCTGTTCACGTACTTCGGGCGTTCCTATGCCATGGTCGTCACCGCCGACGACACCTGCACCATCACCGCCAACATCGACGCCGGCATGCCGTGGCGCCGCAGCTACGGCGAGAACATCGTCTACACCGACTGGCGTCGTGACAACTTCATCCACGCCATCCAGGAGTCGCTGCGCCAGCGCAACGTCACCGTCCGCCGGCTCGGGGTCGAAGACGACACCCTGCCGCTGGACAACCGCAATAAGATCCAGGCGGCCTTCGAGCGCGCCACCCTGGTCGACGTGGCCCAGGCGGCCATGTTCCAGCGCATGATCAAGTCGGCCGAAGAGATCGAGGTCATCAAGCACGGGGCGCGTATCGGTGACATCGGTGGTGAAGCCATCAAGGCCGCCATCCGCGAGGGCATCTCCGAATACGAGGTCGCCCTGATCGGCACCGAGGCAATGGTCCACGAGATCGCCCGGACCTTCCCGGATTCCGAGATCCGTGACACCTGGGTGTGGTTCCAGTCCGGGATCAACACCGACGGGGCCCACAACTGGGCGACCACCCGGAAGCTGCAGCGAGGGGATATCCTGTCGCTGAACTGCTTCCCGATGACCTCGGGCTACTACACCGCGCTGGAGCGCACCTTGTTCCTGGGCGAGCCTGACGAGCGGTCGCTGGAGTTGTGGAACGTCAACGTCGAGGTCCACCGTCGTGGTCTGGAGCTGATCAAGCCGGGGGCCGTCTGCAAGGACATCGCCGCCGAACTCAATGAGATCTTCGTCGATCGTGGGCTGCTGGCCAACCGCACCTTCGGCTACGGACACTCCTTCGGCGTCCTGTCGCACTACTACGGCCGTGAGGCGGGCCTGGAACTGCGTGAGGACATCGATACCGTGCTCGAACCGGGCATGGTGGTCTCCATGGAACCGATGATCACCGTGATGGATGGTCAGCCGGGGGCAGGCGGCTACCGTGAGCACGATATCCTCGTGGTGGACGAAAACGGTGCCGAGAACATCACCAAGTTCGGGTTCGGCCCGGAAAACAACATCATCCCCTGCTAGAACGCACGGGGAACCGGGGCCACTGAGGACCCGGTGGCTGCTGGTGGCGGACAACTGCTCCGCCACCAGCAGCTGCAACCTTGGAGGGACGAAAAGATGACGGCTCAGACACGTGAATCGGAGGCGGGGGAGCCCCGCAGTTCTTCCGTGATCGTCAACGTCATCGACGTCCTGCGCTGTTTCACGGTCGATGATCCGCTGCTCGGGGTCACCGAGATCGCCACCAGCGTGGGACTGCACAAATCCAGCATCTCGCGCATCCTGTCCACCTTGGAGCAGGAACGCATCGTCGAACGCGACGAATTATCGCGCAAGTTCCGCTTGGGGCTGGGGCTCATTGCCGTGGCCGGCCCGCTGCTGGCCAATCTGGATGCCCGGCGCATCGCCTACCCCGTGCTGCAGGAACTGGCCGAGACCACGGGGGAGACGGCGGCCCTGAACATCTGGGACGGCGCCGAATCGGTGTCCGTCGAACAGATCCCCAGCCGCAAACAGGTCAAACACACGTCGCCCATCGGCACCCGGTACGGCACCCCGTTGAGCGCCTCCGTCCAGGTGTTCTTGGCCTACCAGGAAGAATCAGTCGTCCGGGAACTGCTGTCCAGATCAAGGGCCGAGGAGCATGACCCAGCGGGACCGCAGGACCTGAAGACGTACCTGCGTCGACTGGAGACGGTGCGGGAGCGTGGCTACGCCTGCAATTACGGGGAAACCTCCCATGAAGAGGTCGGGGTCGCGGCACCGATCATGGGGCATCGCGGGGAAGTCGCCGCGGCTCTGATGGTCGCCGCCCCGCTCTACCGCATCCACGATGCCGAACTGACCCGGCTCGCGGAGGCCTGTTGTCGGGCCGCCGCCCGGATCAGCCGGCGCATGGGCGGCCAGCCCGAATAACGCCCCGCACCACCCACCCACACCGGAAGGCACGGAAGCAGTCATGAGCGTTGAACGTCGCGGAGAATTCGCCTTCGACTACCTGTTGCATGAGGGCACGGCCCCGACGAAGGTCCAATTCCACTTCCTCGAGGAACTGAACCTCCCCGTGGCCATACAGACCTGGGAGCTACCCGTCGGGGGCAGCGAGGGGATGCACCGCCACGACGGGGAGCAGGCCCTCGAGGAGTTCTACCTCGTGGTCGAGGGAAGCGCGCGCATGCACCTGGGCGACGAGATACTTGAACTGGAGGCCGGGGACACGGCACTGGCGCCAGCCGGGGTGGACCATGACCTGATCAATGCCGGTGAAGGCCCCCTGAGGATCCTGACCGTCTGGGGCACCCCCGGCGCGGCGGACTTCTCCTCCTTCGGCTCCGCCCGTGCCTCGAAGGAAGCCCGCGCACTGGCCGCGGACCGGACGAAGGGCCCTTCCGGGACACCGCCGAGCCGCTAGGCGGCCCGCCACGGCCGGGAGGGGAATCGGCCGGGCACAAGTCTTGCCAGCCACGGGGGCGGATGCTGGAGTGGGGGCAACGGTTCCCTACGGAGAGGCAGTCCATCATGACCGGAGAGATTTCATTCATCGAATTCGGGGCCGGGGACGCCGCGGAATCCGCACGGTTCTATGCCGCGCTCTTCGGGTGGCGGAGCGAACCCGGCCCGAACGGGCCCGATGCCGGCTACCAACTGGATGTGGCCGGCACCCCGGGTGGCCTCCATTCCGGGGATCCGGGGGCGGCGCCCTACGTGTTCTTCGCCGTGGAGCAGATGCAGGCCGCCTGCGATCGGGTCGTTGAACTCGGGGGGACCGTCGACCCGATGGACCTCAACGGCGATGCCGGCTACCGGGCCACCCACGGACTATTCACGCTCTGCCGGGACCAGCAAGGCTCCCCGTTCGGCCTGCATCAGCGGCCCGCCGGTTAGGGCCATCGGCCCCCGACGGTGCACGGACCCGCCCCGACGATGGTGTGTCCCGCGCCATGTCCGGGCTACGCTGGCCGCATGACAGAGCATGACCAGCGGGAGTTCGACGTCATCGTCGTCGGTGCCGGCCTCTCCGGACTGGTGGCCGCCACCGAAGCCACCGACACCGGACGGAAGGTCCTGCTGATCGACCAGGAACCGCAATCCAACCTCGGCGCCCAGGCCTGGTGGAGTTTCGGCGGCCTGTTCCTGGTGGACAGTCCCGAACAGCGGCGCCTGGGGATCCGTGACAGCGTCGAGCTGGCCCGGCAGGACTGGTGGGGCACCGCCGGCTTCGACCGGCCGGAGGACCATTGGCCCCGGGCCTGGGCGGAGGCCTACGTCGACTGGGCGGCCGGGGGCAAGCGCGCCTGGCTGCACGAGCTGGGGATCAGGTTCTTCCCCGTCGTGGGCTGGGCCGAACGCGGAGGCCACGGGGCATCGGGCCCCGGGAACTCGGTGCCCCGCTTCCACATCACCTGGGGTACCGGCCCCGGGCTCGTGGAACCCTTCGCGAACAAGGCCCTGGCTGCGGTGTCCTCCGGGCTGCTCACCGTACGCTTCAGGCACCGCTTGGACTCATTGGTGGTCCGGGGCGGCGCCGTCACCGGGGTCCAGGGACAGGTGCTGGCCCCCTCCAACTCACCCCGCGGCCAGGCCAGCAACCGGCAGGAGGTGGGCGACTTCGAATACCTGGCCCCCGCCGTCGTGCTGTGTACCGGGGGGATCGGCGGCAACGTCGAGAAGGTGCGGGCCGCCTGGCCCGAACGGCTGGGGGACCCCCCGGCCCGGATGATTTCCGGGGTTCCCGCGCACGTCGATGGCCGGGGGCTGGATATCGGTGCTGCCGCCGGAGGGCACCTGATCAACGGGGACCGGATGTGGCACTACACCGAAGGGATCATGAACCACGGCCCGGTCTGGGAGAACCACGGCATCAGGATCCTGCCCGGACCCAGCTCGCTCTGGATCGATGCCGTGGGCCGACGCCTTCCGGCACCGCTGTGGCCGGGATTCGACACGCTGGGAACGCTGGAACATCTGCGCGGCACCGGTCACGACCATTCGTGGTTCATCCTCAACCGGCGCATCATCGGCAAGGAGTTCGCGCTCTCGGGATCCGAACAGAACCCCGATCTGACCGGCAAGGACATCGGTGCGGTGCTGCGGCGGGCCCGCACCGCAGTGCCGGATCCGGTGCAGGCCTTCCTGGACCGCGGCAAGGATTTCATCCAGGCGGACAGCGTGGCCGAGCTGGTCGCGCGGATGAACCGGCTCGCAGGAGGGGACCTGCTGGATGCGGAGGCCATCGAAGCCGAAATCATCGCCCGCGACGCCGAAGCCTCGAACCGATTCAGCAAGGACCCGCAACAGATGGCCGTCCAGGCGGCCCGCAGCTATCTCGGTGACAAACTGATCCGCACCGTCGCCCCGCACCGGCTGCTGGATCCGAAGGCAGGCCCGCTGATTGCCGTGAGGCTACACATCCTCACGCGCAAATCGCTCGGGGGACTGGAAACGGATCTGGACTCACGCGTGCTGGCCCCCGGCGGCCGGGCGGTCCCAGGTCTCTATGCCGCCGGGGAGGCCGCGGGATTCGGTGGCGGGGGAGTCCACGGCTACCGGGCCCTGGAGGGGACGTTCCTGGGAGGCTGCCTCTTCAGCGGCCGGGCCGCCGGGCGGGCCGCCGCCGGGCGGTGAACGGCGCAGAGGGGGACCAGGTCCCGTCGGTTGCGTGATCCCGACGGGCCGTTGGACCCGGTGCTAGTGCCTGGCCCAATACGTCGTGCCGATGACCAACGCGTACACCCCGAAGACAACCCCGAGGTACATGGGGCTGAAGACGTGGCCGGAGATGATCGATTGCAGGACCGCATAGGCCAGGAAAAGCAGCAGGATGCCGATCCCCGCAACGACGTACTCCACGCCGTGGTGATGATGGTGGGCGTGGGCGACGCCTTGATGATTCATAGAATGTCCCATACTTCGAACATACGCCGGTGCCGGGGGAAGAACCATAGCTAGACTGGGGGCCGCGAACGCACGCCGCCGCACGCCGGCCCGGGATCGACCCGCCTGATCAAGATTGCCTCGAGGTACCCAAATGACTGAGCAGAACCCATACGACCCCGCCCCATACCCCGGGCCGCAGGGCCAGGGCGGGTATCCCCACCCGTACCCGGGACAAAACCCGTGGTACCAGCAGCCACCGGCAGCCTCCGGGTTGACCAAGGCCGCGATGATCATCGGCATCGTGGCGATCGCCTTGGCATTCATCCCCGTCGTGGGGTTCATCTCCTTCATCCTGGGGCCACTGGCCCTGGTCCTGGGGATCATCGGGCTGGTGAAGCGGGTTCCCCGCAAGGGCTTCGCACTCACCGGGGTCATCACCGGTGCCGCGGCACTGATCGTCTGCATCATCTACGTGATCATCGCCGTCGCACTGGCCAACGTGGTCCAGAACGGGATGGGCGAAACCGCGCCCTATACCTACTCGGTGACCGGGGATGGCGCCTACACCGTCGACTACACCGCAGAGAACATCACCTCGGAGAAGACCGAAGAGATCCCCGGCGGCGAGTTCACCAAGGACGTCACGGCCAATTCCATGCTGGGAACGCTCACGGCCCACAACGCCGCGGGCAGCAGCGGGGATCTTTCCTGCACGATCAGCAAGCCGGACGGCAGCGTCGTCGCGAAGGATTCGGCCTCGGGCGCCGGGGCCAGGGTCGCCTGCCTGACCGGCGAAGGCTTCAATAAGTAGGGCCCGCCGTCCTGCCGGGGCGGGAGACGCTACCGGCGATGGCCCTTGGCCCGGCGGGCGGCCACGCGTTCCTCGACGATCGCGACGGCCGTTCCGGCCGAGGTCCGGGGGCCCGTGGCCAGATAGACCGGCGCCTCATGGACGGGCCGGACCTCGTCGTCGTACCGATAGGGCAGGTAGCTACCGCCCGAGCGGCGCACCAGCAGCACCCCGGCGGCGACATCCCAGGGGTTGGTGTCGAAGCCCAGGGTGATATCGGTCCACCCGGCCGCGACATGGGCCAGGCCCAGGGCCCCGCTGACGGTCCGCCGGACGGTGGCGTACCGGGTGACCAGGGTGCCGAAGGCCTCCAGGGCTGCCGGTCCGTCGAGTTCGAGGGCCTCGGCCGAGGGGTAGTCGGTCATGAGGCTGGACGCGGTTTCCTCCGGTGTGCCGGACGGTTCCAGACGATCCCCGTTCAGCCAGGCGCCTTCGGCATTGGCGGTGAACATCAGCTCGGCGACGGGGTCATAGACGACGCCGGCGAGTAGTTCGCCGTCCAATGCCGCGGCAATGGACACACAGAAGAAGGCGACGCCGTGGGCGAAGTTGCTGGTCCCGTCGATGGGATCAACGATCCATTCGATGCGGCCGGTGCCCTGATGCCCTCCCTCCTCGCCGAGGATCCGGCTATCGGGGCAGGCGGCGAAGAGATGGGCGGAGATGGCCTTCTCGCTGGCCTGGTCGAAGGCGGTGACCAGATCGTGGGCGTTGGCCTTCTGGCGGGCTTCGGCCCCGGAACGGAAGGCCCCGCGCAGCAGCGGGCCGACACCCCGCGCCGCGTCCTCCGCGATGCCACGCAGATGTTCGGCCAGTTCCAGGGGGTGCTCGGGGGTATCCACCCGGTCAGCCTACCGGGCTCAACTTTCGTCGAGCTGTTCCGGCTGCTCGCCCAGGATGAAGTGCCGTCCGGAGATCGACGTGGGGGTGATCTCGATCCAGAAGTCCTTCAATGTCTGTACCCAGGGGTCCACCCCGGAGGCCCGGGCGGTCTTGATCTCCGCTTCGGTCTCCAGGATGCGTGCGGTGCCCTGGATGATCACCGACCAGGCCTCGTCGCTGAGGATGCCGTCGGATTGGAAGGCGACCTTCGGGTTCACCGTCAGGCCCGAGAGCTTGGAGCCGGCCGCCGAACGCAGGTAGATCCGCTCATTGGAGGCCCCGTGGTTCACCGGGGTGATGTAGGGGACGCCGTCGAAAGCGGTGGCGAGGCGCCCGTGTTGGCTGTGGCCCAGGAGCTTCCAGCACTGGTCTTCGTCCAGGATCAGGACCGGTTCGTCGTCTGCATGGGTGAACATCATGCCCCTATTCTTCTACGGCATGTAGAAAAAATCCAGTATCCGCCGGGACTTGTTGACGCGCGGGCGTGAAAGACTGGCGATATGTCATCACGCAAAGCAGAATCGTTGCGACAGCACCTGGGGGTCAGGCTCGAGGACGCCTGGCATGCGTTCCGCGAGGCGAACGGTCGTGAACGTGGCATGGTTCCGACCGTGCTGCCCTTCAGGGGGTACGGACGCTCCGAATCCGCTGAGGACGGGTGGGTCCGGATCCTGGCACGGATCGTCGTCGCCTCCCCGCAGCCGTTCCGCCATGGGGTTCCGCGGTCCCGCGTGGTCGCCGATGGCGTCCGGGGGTGGAGGAACTTCATTTCCCCGCCCATCCCGTATGCCGAGGCCACCGTCACCATCGCCGGAGGGGAGCATCTGGTCCGCGCGGATCGTGGGGGAGTCCTGGATGCCCGCATCGCCACGAGACTGGGGCCGGGCTGGCATACCGTCACCCTGAGCGCCGAGGGCTCGGCCGAGGTCAGGGCCCGGGTGTTCGTGGTCGATGCCTCCTGCGAATTCGGTCTCCTGTCGGATGTGGATGACACCGTGGTGGTCACCGCCCTTCCGCGGCCGTTGTTGGCCGCCTGGAACTCGTTCGTCCTCGACGAGCATGCCCGGGTGGCCACCCCCGGCATGGCGGTGATGATGGAGCGGGTCTTGCGTGGACGCCCCGGCGCCCCCGTCCTGTACCTGTCGACCGGAGCCTGGAACGTCGCCCCGACCCTGAGCCGGTTCCTGGCCAGGAACCTCTTCCCCGAAGGACCCCTGCTGCTCACCGACTGGGGGCCCGTGGAAACCGGCGCCTCCGGTGGCCGCTGGTTCCGCTCCGGTGCCCAGCACAAGGTCGACCAACTGCGCCGTCTGGCCGAGGAGTTCCCACAGGTGAAATGGCTGCTCATCGGCGATGACGGCCAACACGACCCGGAGATCTATGCGGGCTTTGCCCAGCGCTACCCGCAAAACGTCAAGGCCATCGTCATCCGCCAGCTGACCCCCTCCGAGGCGGTCCTCGCCGGCGGCCGTTCGCAGCGGACGGTGAACTCGACGCCGGGCATCGACTGGGTCTACGCCCCCGATGGGGCTCATATCCTCTCCGAGCTGCAACGGCTGGGCATCGTCTCCGACGAGGAACAGCACGTCGAGCACCAGGAGCGTCGGCGGTTGCGCCAGCAGTGGCCGGAAGGAGAACCACAGGGAGAGCAGGAAGAACAGGAGGTCCACGCCCGATGAGCGGACGGAAACTGCAGGTCCAGGTCCCGATGCGGTGGGGCGACATGGACGCATACGGGCATATCAACAACGTCAACCTCGTGCGCATGATGGAAGAAGCCCGCATCGCCGGCTTCGGCGTGCCCGGGGGGACGGGCAAACCGGGCACCGAATCGACCGCGGAACTGTTCTCCAGCGTCCCGGTCAACACCCAGATCCTCGTGGTCGAACACCGGGTCAGGTATCTCAGCCCGCTGGACTACCGCAATGTCCCGGCGGAGGTCGAGATCTGGCTTTCCCGGGTGAAGGCGGCCAGCTTCGACGTCTGCTACGAATTCCGCGACCCGATCGAGGGGAGCCTGTGCGTGCGGGCGACCACCACGTTGGCCTTCTTCTCGGTGGAGGACCAGCGGTTGTTCCGGCTACCGGCCCGGCAGCGGGAGGAAATGCAGCAGTTCCTCGGCGAACCGGTCTTCCCCTGAGGCCCGGGGGCCGCTGAAGTAACCTCTTCGCCCGTGGCGTACGGAGTTTGCGTTGCCTGCGCGCTTGGGATTGGGTGGAGGAAATACGTTTTGCCGGGTCAGGCTCGGCCCTCGAAGGAGTGATCGGAAGATGCCCGTCCCCGCAACCGCTCGACCGCCGCGCCCGCAGGTCGTGTTGGAAGTGGTGACCAAACGGAAAATCGGCAAGCACATGGTCCGTCTGACCCTGGGCGGCGAGGGCTTTGCCGCCTTCCGCAACCGGGATGCCACCGACAAGTACGTCAAGCTGCTCTTCGCCGACCCCGAATTGGGGCTGACCCCACCGTACGACATGGACGAACTGCGGGCCGTCCTGCCGCAGGAACGGATGCCGGTCCGCCGCACCTACACGGTGCGCAGTGTCAACGAAGCCGCCGGCACCTTGCAGATCGACTTCGTCGTGCACGGTGAGGAGGGCCTGGCCGGCCCCTGGGCCGCCAACGCCCAACCCGGTGACCTGGTCTGCTTCTCCGGCCCCGGGGGCATGTACTTCCCCTCGAAGGACGCCGACTGGCATCTGCTTGCGGGGGACGAATCAGCTTTGCCGGCCATTGCCGCCGCCCTGGAGAAGATGCCTCGTTCCGCCGTCGGTGAGGTCTATGTCGAGGTGGCCGGGGAGAAGGACGAGGTCAAGTTCAGGGCCCCGAAGGGAATCAACGTCCACTGGCTGTACCGCGGCGGGACGTTCACCCCCGAAAGCACCAAGCTCGCCGCCGCCGTGATGGCAGGTCCCTGGCATGAGGGCGAGGTGCAGGTCTTCGCCCACGGGGAACGGGAGATGGTCAAGGCGCTGCGCCGGTTCCTGGCCGACGAGAAGGGCCTGCACCGCAAACAGCTCTCGCTCTCGGCCTACTGGGCCTTCGGCCGCGCCGAAGAGACCTTCCAGGCGGAGAAGAACGAACCGATCGGCAAGATCTTCCCCGAACAGCCGGGGATGCAGGCCACCACGGGCGGTTGATCCGCCGTCCGGGGCGAGGGCCTCAGCCCTTCGAATAGGCTTCCTCGTTCCAGAGATGGAAGAGCGCGTGGCTGCGATAGGGGCGCCAGGCTTCCGCGCGGCGGGCCGCCTCCCGGGTCGTGACCC
Source organism: Micrococcaceae bacterium (assembly GCA_030452125.1). Taxonomy (GTDB): domain Bacteria; phylum Actinomycetota; class Actinomycetes; order Actinomycetales; family Micrococcaceae; genus Arthrobacter_H. The sequence goes on along the minus strand of JAKDMV010000039.1, from coordinate 2,181 downwards.
CGCCCAGCGCCCGGCGCAGGACGAGGTCTCCGGCGGTGAAGGCATCGGGCTCCAAACGCGCCCTGACATCGAGGTTGTCGGCGCTCCACGGGCCGATGCCGGGGATGGCCAGGAGTTCTTCACGCGTGAGCGGGAACGCCCCGGGATCCGCCGGTGTCGCCACATGGGCGAACGCCTCGGCCACGGCCAACAACGTCCTGGTGCGGGCGTGGGTCAGGCCGACGCCGGCCTGCAGTTCGTCTTCGGGGATCCCCGCCACGACCCCGGGAGTCGGGAACAAGTGCAATCCGGCGATCGGCGGGCCGGCCCATCCGCTCACCAGCCGCCCGGCGAAAGTGCGTCCCGCGGCCAGGGAAACCTGCTGGCCGAGCACGGTCGTGGCCGCGGCCTCGAAGGGATCCGGGGAGCCGACGGGGCGGAGCCGGGGCCGCTTGGCGACCAGGGGGCCAGGGTCGGGTCGCGGAGCAGCCGGGCATTGATCGGTTCCAGATCCAGATCCAACGCGAACCACCGGCGAAGCAACGCCGAGAGCGGGGGCCGGTCCTCGGCCGTCAGCGCCGCGTCCACCCGGCGGAGCAGGACCGCGTCCTCGGTGAAGCGTAGACCGATCACCACGTTCCGGTCTCCGATCCTGACCGGGCGGCGGTGTTCGCCCCCCGTTTGTTCGTCGAGGCCCGGCACGGCATGGGCGGCCAGGACGGCCAGCGAAAGCTGCGGGTCCAGTCCTCCATTGGCTGGTAGGCGCAGGACCTGTTCCGGGTTCTCTGGCATGGCATCCATGGTTCCCCAGACTAGTGCCCCGAGGGGGTCGTCGATCCTGGCTATACAATCATTCAGTACCTTGTACGAACGTATAGGTGGGGGTAGTCTCAACCCATGGCAGCTTCCCGACCAGTGCTGCGTCCGCCCCTTCGCCCTTCAACGTGAGGTACTGATGACCACACCACCCCAAGCACTCATCTACGATTCCATCCGTATCTCCCCGGGGAAAGGGCAAGCCGAGCGGGTCCCTCCACGAAGTGAAGCCGATCGATCTCGTGGTCGGGCTCATCGATGCCCTCAGGGAACGCCACCCGGGGATGGATACCCGACTCATCGACGATATCGTCCTTGGTTGTGTGAGCCCGGTGGGGGAGCAGGGGATGGATATCGCCCGGATCGCCGCCCTGAAGGCAGGGCTACCTTGGGAGGTCGCCGGCGTCCAACTCAACCGCTTCTGCGCCTCGGGGCTCGAGGCCGTGAACCAGGTGGCTGCCCGTGCCCGCGCCGGTTGGGAGGATCTGCTCATCGGCGGCGGCGTCGAATCGATGTCCAGGGTGCCGATGGCCTCCGACGGAGGGGCGTGGGCCATGGACCCGGCCACCGCACGGGCCACCAATTTCGTTCCCCAGGGAATTGGTGCCGATCTAAGTGCCACCTTGGAGGGCTTCGAGCGCTCCGAAGTGGACCGCTTCGCCGCGCAAAGCCATCATCGGGCCGCCACCGCGTGGAAGGAAGGTCGCTTTGATCGTTCGATCGTCCCGGTCCGTGATGTGAACGGGCTGACGATCCTTGACCATGATGAAACCATTGGACCCGGGACCAGCACGGAAACCTTGGCTCCGCTGAACCCCTCATTCGCGAAGCTAGGCGCTCAGGGCGGCTTCGATGCGGTAGCCCTCGAGCAATACGCCTCGGTCGATACGATCAATCACGTCCACCATGCGGGCAACTCCTCGGGAATCGTCGCTAGTGCTGCCCTGGTCCTGGTCGGAAACGAGAGCGCTGGCCAACGACACGGCCTCACCCCGCGGGCCCGGGTGGTCGCAACGGCGGTGACCGGTTCCGAACCGACCATCATGCTCACCGGCCCCACTCCTGCCTGTCGCAAGGCCCTCGACCGTGCCGGCATGACGGCCGGGGATATCGACCTCATCGAAGTCAACGAGGCTTTCGCAGCGGTACCGCTGAAACTCATGCGGGATATGGGCTGGAACGAAGAACAAGCGAATGTCAACGGGGGCGCCATCGCCATGGGTCACCCCCCCCTCGGGGCAACCGGCGCCATGATCCTGGGAACCCTGGTCGACGAACTTGAACGGCGTGAGCTCGAGCGTGGCCTCGCCACCCTCTGCGACGACGACGGAATCGTCACCCTGACCATGAACGACCCCGAGGCCTCGGTCAATACAATGAACGACG
>JAKDMV010000038.1 GCA_030452125.1 Micrococcaceae bacterium | reverse complement strand
CCGCGGGGGGTGTTCAACTTCCTAACCGCCGTCCCTAAAACCCCGCGCGCGGGGGGGCGGGTGCGGCGCCCCCCCCACCCCGCGGGAGGGTTCGGCGGACTCAGCTGCCGAGGTGGACGAGCATGATCCCGCCGAGGGCGATGCAGGAGACCAGGACGGTCGACGCCGCCGCCAGGATGAAGGGGCGGATGCCCACCTGCACCAGGTTGCGGACCTTCACCCCGCAGCCGAGACCGAACATCGCCGCGGACAGCAAAGCGGTCTGGGCGAACTTGCCGGCTTCGAGCACCCCGCCGGGCAGGTCGACGGTGGAGCGCAACGCGATCATGGCCAGGAAGCCGATGATGAACAGCGGGACGATGGGCGGGCGCTTGCCGTCGGCAGCAGCGATATTGCCGTTGCGGCGCTGGCGGATGCTCAACACGGCGACGACGGGGGCCAGCAGCAGGACCCGGGCGAGCTTGACGATGACGGCCACGGCGAGCGCACCACCGCCGATGATGCCGCCGGCGGCGACGACCTGGGCGATCTCGTGGATGGAACCGCCGGCCCAGAGTCCGTTGATTTCCGGGCTGAGCCCGAGGATCTGCCCGAGCAGGGGGACCAGCGGGATCATCAGCGTGCCGAAGATGACCACCAGGGCGACGGCGGTCACGACATCCTCTTCCTCGGAGTCCGCGACCCCTTCGACCCCGGCGACGGCTGCGGCGCCGCAGATGGAGAAGCCGCAGGCGATCAGCAGCACCTGCCCCGGACGCATCTTCATCAGCCGGCCCATCAGCAGGGTGCCGAAGATCCCGCCGGCGACGATGCAGACGATGACCACCAGCATCGGTGCGCCCAAGGAGACGATGTCGCCGATGACCAGCTGCAGGCCCAGGAAGACGATGCCCAACCGCAGGAGCTTCTTCGCGGCGAAGTTGATGCCCGGGGCGGTGCGCTCGGGCAGCCGCAGCAGGTTCGTGGTCGCGATACCCAGCACGATGGCGATGATCAGGGCGCTAACCCCCGGCAACAAGTGGCTCAGCGTCATGGACAGGGCGGTGGCGACCGCGCACACCAGCAGGCCGGGGGCGAAGTGTTGCAGGAGATGGCTGCCGCGGGTCGCGACGCCTGGACGTGTATCGGTATCGGTGCTCATGAACTGAGGTTTTCACGCCGCGCCCACCGGCGGTAGCCATCGGTTCGGCATGGGGTCATATCATGGGCGCATGGGTTTGAACTGGCCGGATCTGCATGCACTCGAACTCCTGGTCGCCGTGGTGGATGAAGGCAGCGTCGGTGCCGGGGCGCGCAGCATGGGCATGGCGCAGTCCAATGCCAGCCGGTTGGTCTCCCGGCTCGAGGCCACGGCCGGGGCCCCGCTGCTGCAGCGCGGTCCCCGGGGCTCGGTTCCCACCGCCCGTGGGGTGGAATTGGCCGAAGCCTCCCGGACGCTGCTGGAGCAGTCCCGGCATTTCATGGGCGTGCTGGGGGCCCGGAAGGCCGCCGGACCGGTCGAATTGCGGGTCGGGGCCAGCCAGACCGTGGCGGAGAACCTGTTGCCGGCCTGGTTGGCCGAATTGCGCCGTCAGCTGCCCGAGGTACGAGTACAGCTCCAGGTCCTGAATTCGGCCCAGGTGATCTCCAAGGTCCAAGGCGGGACGCTGCAACTGGGGTTCGTGGAGACCCCTCATCTGCCGGTGGGGATCAGTGCCGCGGTGGTCCAGGAGGACGAGTTGGCCGTCGTGGTGGGTCCCGAGCATCCGTGGGCGGAGCGGCACGGCGTCCTGGGATTGCAGGAGCTGGCCCGGACGCCGCTGGTGGTGCGTGAGCGCGGTTCGGGGACCAGGGAGGCGCTGGAGCAGCTCCTGGCCGGTCGGGCGGCAGCGGAGCCGGCGCAGGTGCTGCACAGCAATGCCGCCGTGCGCCTGGCCGTGGCCTCCGGTGCGGGGCCGGCGGCACTCAGCGAACTCGCGCTCCGTGAGCAGTTGGCTTCCGGCTCGCTGCTGCGGGTTCCCCTCGAAGGAGAGACGCCCAAGCGCCCCCTGACCGCCGTGTGGATGGGGCCGCAGCGTTTGGCCGGCCCGATCGCGGAACTCGTGGCGATCGCCGCCGCCTAAAGGCCTGCGGGGCTTCCCGGCCCCGGAGTCCGTCCTGCTACGGTGAGCACGGGTGGACGGTGTCGTCCGGCCAGGTTGGCGGGCCCCGGACTCCCTGGCCTGCTCCGCTTTGGGGTCACCGACCCGCTCGCGTGGCGACCTGAATTGGGCGCCGCCGACAAGGCAGTCCGGTGCGGGCTTGTTCGTCAAAGGTGCGCTTCGCGGCGTACCGGAAGAGGTGAGCAACGCATGGCAACGAATCCAGTGGTGGTGGGGGTCGACGGATCCGAGGACTCCAGGATCGCCTTGGAATGGGCGGTCGAATACGGTCGGCGCTACGAAGCCCCCGTCGAGGCGGTCGCGGTCTGGTCCGTCCCCTATTCCTTCGGCTACATGCCCCCGTATGCCGAAAGCCGCGCGGAGGTCAAGGAGAATGCGCGGAAGATGCTGGATGAAACCGTGCAGGAGACCGTCGGCGGTGACGCCGGGGTGATCCAGCGGATCGAACACGGGCCCCCGGCGGAAGTGCTCGTCGCGGCCTCGGGATCGGCGCAGCTGCTGGTCCTGGGCACGCGGGGGCACGGTGCCTTCGCCGGGATGCTGCTGGGGTCCGTGAGCCAGCACTGCGTCGCCCATTCCAAATGCCCCTTCGTCGTCGTCCCGAACCCGGAGGGCAGGAGCAAGGGGAAAGCGAAGAAGAAATAGGCCGCGCGACCCCGGCTGGCGGAGGCCTGGCAGCGGGCCACGGAATCGTTCCGAGGCCCGCAGCATCAGGGGAGCGGACGGCGTCGTCCTGCGGCGTTGATCAGGCCGATTTCAGGGTGTCGAGGACCCGCTGGGCCTCATCGGCGATGTGCTGCAGGGACTCCTGATCGGACTCCTCGCCCTGGATCTGGAGCTGTACCTGGATCCCGTCGTCGAGCAACGAGACATTGGTTCCGGGGATCTTGGTGTCCTGGACGGTGGTGACGGTCTGGAGGGCCAGGGCCGACGGGGCGTCCGTCTTCACCGTGGCCTCCTGCATCTTCATCGTGGTCTTGATGCCCATGACCTCGACGTCCATGTTCTTGCAGTCATCCAGCGCGTCGACCCCCTCGTCGAACTTGGCTTGGGTCTGAGCCGGGTCACCGGCGGACATGACGGTGAGGGTGAAGGTCTGCATCGGGTTGTCGGGATTGGGGTAGGTGCCGACCGCGATGTTGTTCTTCTTCAATTCCTCTTCGATGTCGATTCCCTGGGCGGAGTTGCACTTCTCGGGAGAGATCTTCATCCCCTCAACCATGGCTCCGGCCGCCCCGGCCTGGGCGCGCAGCGTTTCGCCCGACATGATCTGCACGCCGGTCTTCCCGTCGAAGTAGGCGGTCACCGCCTTCTTGAGTTGGGCATCGGAAAGGGCTGCATTGTTCCCGGCCCTGGAGCTGGCCTCCGGCGAGGCCGGTGCCGTGGAGGATCCTGCGTCGACGGTGCGGGCGGACGACGAGGCCTCGGCGGCACTGGACGAGGGCGAGGCGGCCGCGGGGGAGTCCTCCGAGGCGGAGCCCGAAGCGGAGCAGCCGGACAGGGCCAGGGCGGCGGCCAGCGGGAGGGTGAGATAAAGCGGTTTCCTGGACATGTGCTCCTCCGTCGGATGGGTGCAAGTGATGGGAAGAAGCCTTGAAATCGTGATCGGCCCCCAGATCGATGGGCAACGGAATCCGTGCCGCTTGGATTAACCTATCCGATGGATGACAACGGGGCGAAACACGTCCCCGGAGCATGGCGCAAAGTTCCGACACGAAAAAGGTCCCCGGCCGAAGCCGGGGACCTGATCTTGGGTGCCCAGATGAATGTGCCCTCGAAAGGATTCGAACCTTCGACCTTCTGCTCCGGAGGCAGACGCTCTATCCCCTGAGCTACGAGGGCGTGCCGCAGATTGCTGCGCGGCGGGGAACCTCAAAGAGCTTAGCAGGAACCGGAGCCCCCCGTGCAACCCGGAGCGTCCGGAGGGCCTAGTTAGGATTCTCCGGGCGCCGGGCCACCCGCGACGCCGTCCAGGCGCCGGCCATCAGGATCCCGGCCGAGACGATGCCGGCGACGGCTCCCAGGGTTCCGGCGGCCGGGGCGGCCCACCAGGAGAGCAGGAGTACGACGAGGCTGAGTAGTTGGGCGGCCAGCTGCGGCGCCGCCGCGGCCCGAGCTGCTTCGAGGAGCGCCTGCCGGGTGAAGCGGGCCGAGCGGGGAGCCAGTGCGGACAGGGCCAGCAGCACGTAGATGCCATGGGCGGCCAGCACATACAACGGCAACGTCCACCAACCCACCGTGCTGACCTGCAGATAGGCGGCCCCCAACAGCAGCAAGGCGATCAGGGCCGTGACGTGCTGGGGCCAGCGCAGGATCAACGCCGCGACGGCCACCGCGACGGCCACCCCGGAGCCCAGTGACACCGGGTCCCGCCCCTGGGCATTGAGCACCGCGGCGGGCAGGCAGCCGGCCAGGAGCAGTCCGGCCGCAATGAGGGCCAGCAGCGAGGCCGGGTACGTCCCCAGGGCCAACGGTTCCAGTGACGCGGGCCGGCGCTCGGGGCGGGGCCGGCGCAACAACGCGTTCATCGGCCACCGCCGGGCAGGGAGTTGGCGCGTGACCGGGCCAATCCCCAGCGTTCCACGGATTCACGCAGGACCGTCGCCGGGAGCACCTCGATGCCTTCGGCGGCCAGCTCGGCCCGCACCGCGCCACGGGTGGCCATGAGCAGGGTCAGGGCCTGTGCTTCGGAAAACGGGAGATCGGTGGCATCGGGGTCGGGCAGGGTGTCGACCACGGCGACGACGTGTCCGGCCCGGGCCCAGCGTGCCGGGATGGAAGCGACGTCGTGGTCCAGCAGCGGGGAGAAGAAATAGACCAGTGTCCCGGGCGCCGGTGTCGGGAGCCGGCTGGGGAGGATGCTGCTGGAGGAGACCGCCAGCGCCGCGAATCGCCGACGCAGCAGTTCCAGCTGGCGGTGTCCACCGGCGGGACGGACCGGGGAGGAGAATCCGACGGCGTCCAGCATCCCGACCCGATCACCGCGAGCCAGATAGGCCGCAGCCAGGGAACCGGCGGCGCTGCGCGTGAGCTGGAGGCTGGTGACCATGCGCAGGGCATCCAACGAAGGGTCGATCCAGGCGGCGACCCGGGCCGGGAAATCAACGCGGGCATCGATGGCCAGGGTGACCCCGGCATCGGCCGGTGCCAGATAGCGGCGGACCAGCGGCATGCCCGAGGCCTCCGTGTTGCGGGCCGTGGCCCGCCAGTCGATATGCCGGCGGTCATCTCCGGGCCTGAGCGGCCCCACGTCCCGTAATTCGGTTCCCCCACCACGGAGCCTGGCGTGGTGGCTCCCTGCATGGGCCCGCAGCGCCGAGGGGGTGGGCAGGCGCCGCACCGGATCGGGGGAGGGCTGGAGCATGGCGGTGAGTTTGCCGGTCTGCGACTCGTGGCGACAGATGCCCAGATCGGGGCTGAAGGCGGACACCCGGTAGGCCAACAGATCACGTCGTCCGCCCCGGGGGACCCGGATCCCCAAGCCGGGTGTTTCCGCCGTCGTGGCGATCAGCGCCGATTCCCTTCCTCCCGGGGCCACCGCCCGCACCACCATCAGGGCGGGGACGGTCCGGGGGTCGGGGCCCGCGTCGCGGAACAGGATCCGCCGTCGGGTCCCGCCAGTGACCTGGGCGTGGACGGACCGATCGAACTCCAGCGTCGGGACATGCCGGTTGCCGAACCGGCGCGGGGTCGACACGGCGATCAGGGCGAAGAGGGCCCCCAGGACCGCGACATCGGGGCGGCGGGCGATGGCGGCCCCGACGCCGAAGAGCAGGGCCAGTAGTACGGCCACCCCCCATTGCGGGGATCTGGCGGCAGGACCCGCCACCGCAGGTTGCCGGCGGGCGTCCACCAACCGGGATACGGGGGGTTCGGTCGTCGTCGGCTGGGAGCCGGAGCCGGGGCTCACGGTGCGGTGGCCGGGACCTCGACGGACCCGGTGATTTCGTCGATGAGCCCCACGGGATCCGCTCCCCGGGCCCAGGCCGCCGGGGAAAGCACCAGCCGGTGGGCCAGGACCGGGACGGCCACCTCCTTGAGGTCCTCGGGAACCACATAGGCCCGCCCGTCCAGTGCCGCCATGGCCCGAGCCATCAGCACCAGGGCCTGGGAGCCACGCGGCGAGGCACCGACCTGGACCTCGTCCAACCCTCGGCTGGCCGCGGTCAGACGCACCGCGTAGGCCACGATATCCGCCGAGACAGGAACCCGGGCCAGGTCCTCCTGCAGGGTGCGCAGGGCAAGAGGGTCGAGCACCGCCTCCAGGACCGGTTCCACCAGGCCACGTTCCAACCGCTTCGCCACGATGTCGGCTTCGGCTCCCGCCGTGGGATACCCCAGGGCCAACCGGACCAGGAAGCGGTCCAGCTGGGCCTCGGGCAGCGGATAGGTGCCTTCGAATTCCACCGGGTTGGACGTGGCGAAGACATGGAAGGGCACGGGCAGACGGTGGGTGGAGCCTTCGATGGAGACCTGCCCCTCGGCCATGGCCTCCAGCAGGGCGGATTGGGTCTTGGGGGAGGTGCGGTTGATCTCGTCGGCCAGCAGCAGGCCGGTGAAGACGGGACCGGGCTGGAAGTCGAAACTGCGCTCGACGGGATCGAAGATCGAGGAGCCGGTGACGTCCGAGGGCAGCAGGTCGGGAGTGCACTGCAACCTGCGGAAACCCAGCCCGAGTGTCTGGGCCAGGGACCGGGCCACCAGCGTCTTGCCCAGTCCGGGCATGTCCTCGAACAGGACGTGGCCTCCGGCCAGGACGGCGGCCAGGGCCAGTCGCAACGGGGCGCGGGTGCCGATCACCGCTCGCCCGACCCCTTCCAGGACCGCGGTGCCCGCGGCGGCGATGCGCGCGGTGGTTTCTTCGGCGGCGGGGCCATCGAACTGCTGGGGGCCTGATGCGGGATCGCTCATGAGCGGCCTTTCGTCGTGAGGGCGGACAGTGGGGGGGCCTGGGAGAACCAGAGGTCGACTTCGTGGGCGGCGGCGGTGGCCTGCCGGGACGTGAGGTCGCGGCCGGCCTGCAGTTCACGGTGCGCCACGACGGTGGCAGGGCCCACGGCTTCGGGGTCCCCGGCGAACCGGACCGCCGTCCCCACCGCGTGCTCCAGGCCCCGGGCCGCCGGGGAATGCCTGCTGAGGCGTTTGGAAAGCAGGGCGAAGGACAGGGCACGGAAGCCCTGGTTGCCGTTGGCCGGGCGTCCGGGATCCAGCGGGATCCGGGTGGAGAACGTCAGCAGCGGAAGGATGGTGAACAGATAGCCCACACAGACACCCAGCGCGGTGAACACCGCGGTATGGCCGGCATCGATGCGGGTGTAGAGGCAGAAGCCCAGAGCGATGACGCCGAAGGAGAGCGGGCCGATCCACACCGTCCTTCCGCGCTGGCCCGCAGCCGGCCGCTTCATGCGTCCACGCTGGCGGGTCGGGATGGTCGGCGTTTCCCGGCCGCGGCGACTTCCTCGGCCAGCACGGTGAAATCGGCGCCGGCGCGGCGGCCCTGGGCGAGGTCGGGTTCCCAACCAGGGGTACCGGCGTCGTATCTGGCCCGCTCATACAGGGCCAATAGCCGGGCCAAGGGGGCGCGGGAGACCCCGAAAGCCGCCAACATGGCCCCGGCGTGTTCGGTGGGGGTCTGGGATCCCCGGCGTTCCTGCCCGGCCGAAGCAGCCAGCTGTTCGAGCTCGACCCAGGAGGCAATGAGGCGCGAATGGATCTGACCCGCGGTGGCCCCGTCGAGCGAGGCCCCTGCGTGGGTGAGGCTCTGGGCCACTTCGGCCCGCAAGGCGGCCTCGCGGGCGATGAGGTCGGCGGGGGCGGTTTCGGGGTCCACGTCGGCCCGGTCCTTGCGGCGCAGCGAGAGCACCAGGACGACCAGGAGCAGGAGGGTCGCGGCGAACAGGGTGGCGGCGATGGTCTGGCCGATCGTGGAGATGGTCTGCTCGTCCGGGCGGTTCTGCGGGGCGACGGTCCCTTCGATGGGACCCTCGGGTTCCGGTTCCGCGCTCGGGGGTGCGTCCCCCTTCAGCGCCCCGTTCTGCTGGGGGATCCCCGGGGGGCTGTCGTGGCTCAGGGTGGGCAGGGCCGAGGCCCCGAAGACCACCAGCAGGGCCCCGAGGAAGACCACCATGAAGGCCATGGTGGGCCGCGGCATCCGCCTTGTGGTTCGTCCCATTTCGTTCCCCTGGTCGTCGCTGACCTGTTGGTGGGTGAATCTACCAGCAGCAGCGCTCCGGGCGCAGTGGGGTCATCGAGTCGGAAGCGGGCCTGCCGGGCCGTTATCCTTGGGGGGTGACTCCTGAAGAACTCTCCCTCGCCATTTCCGCCTGCCTGCGCGAAGCCGTCGCTGCCGGTGAATTCACCGTCGACGTGCCCGAAGAAGTGCGGGTGGAACGACCCAAGAGCCGTGAGCACGGGGACTGGGCCACCAACATCGCCCTGCAGCTGGGCAAGAAGGCCGGCATGAACCCGCGCGAATTCGCCGCCGCCCTGCGCGAACGCCTGGTCTCGATCCCCGGGGTCGCCTCCGTCGACATCGCCGGACCGGGATTTCTGAACATCACCCTCGACGCGGCCGCCGCCGGTGAGCTGGCCAAATCCATCGTCGAGGCAGGGGCCGCGTACGGGGCCGGGTCGAGCCTGGCGGGCCAACGGATCAACCTTGAATTCGTGTCGGCGAACCCGACGGGACCGATCCACCTCGGGGGGACCCGGTGGGCCGCGGTCGGGGACTCGCTGGCCCGAATCTTCCAGAACCAGGGCGCCGAAGTGACCCGTGAGTACTACTTCAACGACCATGGCGCCCAGATCGACCGCTTTGCCCGGTCCCTGCTGGCCAACGCCCGCGGTGAAGCAACCCCCGAGGACGGCTACGCGGGGCAGTACATCGATGACATCACCGCGCGTGTGCTCGCCATCGAGCCGGAGATCCTGCAGGCTGCCGATCCGCAGGAACGCTTCCGGGCGATCGGCGTGGACATGATGTTCGGGGAGATCAAGTCCTCCCTTCACGACTTCGGCGTCGACTTCGATGTCTTCTTCCACGAGGATTCCCTGCACCGCGATGGCTCGGTCGAGAAGCTGCTGGAACAGCTGAAGACCTCCGGAAGCCTGTACTTCGCCGACGGGGCCTGGTGGTTGCGCTCGACCGAACACGGGGACGACAAGGACCGGGTCGTCATCAAGTCCGATGGCCAGGCCGCCTACATCGCCGGGGACATCGCCTATATCCAGGACAAGCGGGCACGGGGCTTCGACCTGAACGTGTACATGCTCGGCGCCGACCACCACGGCTACGTCGCCCGGTTGAAGGCCGCCGCGGCGGCCCTGGGCCACGACCCGGACTGCGTCGAGGTCATGATCGGCCAGATGGTCAACCTGATGCGCGAGGGCAAACCCGTGCGCATGTCCAAACGGGCCGGCACCGTGGTCACCCTCGAGGACCTGGTGGACACGGTGGGGGTGGACGCGGCCCGCTACGCGCTGACCCGCTATTCCTCGGACTCGAACATCGACATCGACCTGGATCTGCTGCAGCAGAAGTCCAACGACAACCCGGTGTTCTACGTCCAATACGCCCATGCCAGGTCCCGGGCGGCCTCGCGCAACGCCGCGGCCGCCGGGGTGGACCGCAGCGCCTTCAACGCCGCGCTGCTGACCCACGAGACCGAAAACGACCTGCTGGCCGTGCTGGCGCAGTTCCCGCACCACCTGGTCGGTGCCGCGGAACACCGGGAGCCGCACCGTGTGGCCCGCTACCTCGAATCCCTGGCCGGGGCCTACCACCGCTGGTATGCGGCGGCCCGGATCACCCCGTTGGCCGACGGACCGGTCGAGGACGTCAACCGCACCCGGCTGTGGCTCAACGACGCCACCACCCAGGTGCTGGCCAACGGCCTGGACCTGTTGGGCGTTTCGGCCCCGGAGAGGATGTAGCCGTGGCGGCCTCGAATCTGGCTCCCGACTGGTTGAGCTACCCCACTGACATCAACGCACTGCACCGCGTCCAATGGGCCTCCGGAGTGGCCCGCACCGATGACGGCGAACTGGCGGTTCAGGGACTGCGCGTGACGGAGCTGGCCCGCCGATACGGCACCGCCTTGTTCGTGCTGGACGAGGATGACTTCCGGGCCCGGGCCGCCGGCTTCCGTGAGGCCTTCGACGCGGCCTTCGCCGAACTCTGCGGCGGGGTCGACGTCTACTATGCCGGCAAGGCGTTCCTGAGCATCGAGGTGGCCCGCTGGATCACCGAGGAGGGACTGCGTCTGGACACCTGCTCGGGCGGGGAACTGGCGGTGGCCCGACGCGCCGGGGTCCCGGCGGCGAACCTGTCGCTGCACGGGAACAACAAATCGGCCACCGAGATCGACACCGCCCTGGACCTGGGGCTGGGCCGGATCGTGGTGGACAGCCTGGATGAGCTCGACCGCATCATCACCCTCGCCGGCCGCAAGGGCGCCACCGCCAACGTGATGCTCCGGTTGACCCCGGGGGTCCATGCGAGCACCCACGAGTTCATTGCCACCGCCCACGAGGACCAGAAGTTCGGTCTGTCCCTGGTCCCCGACGCGACCGGCAGTTCGCCGGCGGCGGCGGCCGTGGCGGTGGCCCTGGAGGCGCCGGAGGTGAATCTGCTGGGCATCCACGCCCATATCGGCTCGCAGATCTTCGAGGCCGAAGGTTTTGAGATCGCCGCCCGCACCATGCTCGGCTTCCTGGGCGCGATCCGGGACCGGCACGGGGTGGAGCTGCCCGAACTGGATCTGGGCGGCGGATACGGCATCGCCTACACCGAGGCCGACACCCCCCGTGATCCGGCCGAGCTGGCCCGGGCGATGGCCGCCGTCGTGGCCGAGGAAGCCGCCGCCCTGGGATTGGCGGTCCCGCGGATCTCCATCGAACCCGGACGTGCGATCGCCGGCCCGAGCACCTTCACCCTCTACGAGACCGGGGTCCGCAAGACCGTCCAGGTCGACGACGGGGCCGGTACGCTGCCGCGTCGCTATGTTTCGGTGGACGGCGGGATGAGCGACAACGCCCGGCCGGTGCTCTACGAAGCGGACTACAGTGCCGTGCTCGCCTCGCGTGTGACGGAGGCCGAACCGATTATGTCCCGGGTGGTTGGAAAACACTGTGAAAGTGGTGACATAGTCGTCCGGGATGTTTACCTGCCGGACGACGTCGCGGCGGGCGACCTCCTCGCGGTCCCCGGAACCGGTGCGTATTGCTGGGCTTTGGCCAGCAACTACAACTATCTGGGCCGGCCCGCGGTGATCGCCATCCGCGATGGTGCCGCCCGCGTCATCATCCGCAGGGAAACCGAAGACGATTTGTTGGCCCGTGACATGGGAGCGTAGGTAACACGTGAAGAAACTCAAGGTGGCCCTCCTCGGCTGCGGCAATGTCGGTGCGCAGGTCGCCAGGATCCTGCTGGACGACGCCGAAGTCCTCTCCGAGCGCACCGGGGCGGGACTGGAACTGGCAGGCATCGCCGTGCGCAACACCGGGGCACCGCGCGATGTGGAACTGCCCGCCGGACTGTTCACCACCGATGCCGAGGCACTGGTGGACTCCGCGGATATCGTCATCGAGCTCATGGGCGGCCTGGAACCGGCCGCCTCCCTGATCCGCCGGGCCATCGATGCCGGAGCCACGGTGGTCACCGGGAACAAGGCGCTGCTGGCCAAGGACCTGCCGGGGCTCTCGGCCCGGGCCAACGAGGCCGGAGTCCAACTCTCCTACGAGGCAGCCGTGGCCGGGGCCATCCCGATCCTGCGGCCCATCCGCGATTCCTTGGCGGGTGACCGGATCACCAAGGTCATGGGCATCGTCAACGGCACCACCAACTACATCCTCGACGCCATGGACACCTCCGGCGCGGCCTTCGACGACGCCCTGGCCAAGGCCAAGGAGCTCGGCTACGCCGAAGCCGACCCGACGGCGGACATCGAAGGCCACGACGCCGCCTCGAAGGCGGCGATCCTGGCGACTCTGTCCTTCCACGCGCCCTTCGACCTGGACGATGTGGACTGCGAAGGCATCACCTCCGTCACCGCCGAGGACGTGGCCGCCGCCCGCGAACAGGGAATGGTCATCAAGTTGCTGGCCATCGCCGAACGCCTGGGCAACGGCAGCGGCCCCGAAGGGGTCGGCGTCCGGGTCCACCCGACGCTGATCCCGCGCGTGCACCCGCTGGCCGCGGTGCACGGGGCCTTCAATGCCGTGTTCGTCGAGGCCGACAATGCCGGGGAACTGATGTTCTACGGCCAGGGGGCCGGCGGCCGTCCCACCGCCTCGGCCATCGTCGGTGATGTCGTCTCCGCGGCCCGTCGCGTCGTCCTGGGCGGTCCGGGACGCACCGAGGCCACCGTCGGCCAGATCAAGGCCCTGCCCATCGAAGCGGTACGCACCAGCTACAGCATCGGCCTGCAGGTCAGCGACAAGACCGGCGTCCTGGCCAAGATCGCGAAGATCTTCACCGACCACAAGGTCTCCATCGAAACCATGCGCCAGAGTCCCGAGGACGTCGAAGGGGATGCCCCCGGCTCGGCGTCGCTGCGCTTCGTCACCCACCGCGGCAGCGAAGCAGCCCTGGCCGCGACCGTGGCGGACATCAAGGAACTCAGCGTCGTCACCGCCGTGACGTCCGTACTCCGAGTCGAAGGAAACTAAGTGGCCCACCAGTGGCGCGGAGTCATCCGCGAATACGCATCCCGACTGCCCGTGGACGATTCCACCCGGGTCATCACCCTGGGGGAGGGGGGCACCCCGCTGGTCTTCGCCCCGGCGTTGTCCGAACTCACCGGATCCGAGGTGTACCTGAAGGTCGAGGGGATGAACCCCACCGGCTCCTTCAAGGACCGAGGCATGACCATGGCCATCACCGCGGCGATCGCCTCCGGCGCCGAGGCCGTCGTCTGCGCCTCCACCGGCAACACCTCGGCCTCGGCCGCCGCCTACGCCACCCAGGCGGGCATCAAATGCGCCGTGCTGGTCCCCGACGGCAAGATCGCCATGGGCAAGCTCTCCCAGGCCATCGCCCACGGTGCCGAACTGCTGCAGGTCAACGGCAACTTCGACAACTGCCTGGAGGTGGCCCGGAAGCTGAGCGAGAACTACCCGGTCTTCCTGGTGAACTCGGTGAACCCGGCCCGGATCGAAGGCCAGAAGACCGGGGCCTTCGAGATCGTGGATTTCCTGGGGGACGCCCCGGACTACCACCTGTTGCCGGTGGGCAATGCGGGGAACATCACCGCCTACTGGAAGGGCTACCAGGAGTATTCCGAGCCCTACGAATCCGCCAGTGCCGGCCAGCTGGCCCCCGTGGCCACCAAACGCCCGATCATGTGGGGGTTCCAGGCCGCCGGCTCGGCACCGATCGTCGCCGGCCACCCGATCACCGAACCCGATACGATCGCCACCGCCATCCGGATCGGCAACCCTGCCTCCTGGGCCCAGGCCGAAGCCGCCCGTGATGAATCCGGCGGCATGATCGACGCCGTCAGCGACGAGGAGATCCTCGAGGCCCACCGCTGGCTTTCGGCCAAGGAAGGGGTGTTCGTGGAACCGGCATCCGCTGCGGGGGTCGCCGGACTGCTCAAGCACCATGCCGCCGGGGACGTCCCGGCCGGTAGGAAGATCGTCATCACGGTCACCGGCCACGGGCTCAAGGACCCGCAATGGGCCTTGCGCAACGCGGACGGATCCGACGTCGCCCCCACCAAGGTGGACTTCGACGTCGTGGCAGTGGCCGACGCCCTCGGCCTGGCCTGAAGCATGGGCCGCACGAATCCCGCGGGCATCCCCGTCCCCCAGGCCAGGGTCCACGGCCCGGTCGTGGCCCCCGGCCAACGGGTGACGGTGTCGGTGCCCGGGACCACCGCCAACCTGGGTCCCGGCTATGACTGCCTCGGGCTGGCATTGGGTCTGCGCGACACGTTGACGGTGACCACGACGGCGGAAACCGGGGTCAAGGTCGAGGTCGAGGGGGAGGGGGCCGGCTGCCTGCCCACCGATGCCCACCATCTGGTCGCCCGTACCATCCTCGCCCGCTGGGCCGACGCCGGGGCCGGACCTGCCGGACTGCGGCTGCACGCCCATAATGTGATCCCGCACGGACGGGGGCTGGGTTCCTCGGCGGCGGCGATCGTCTCGGGGCTGGCTGCCGCCGACGCCCTGCTGCCCGAGGCCCTGCGCCGCGAGGTGACCGGCCGCGAACCACTGTTCGCGGCCGCAGCCCGGTTGGAGGGCCACCCCGATAACGTCGCCCCGGCCGTCGAGGGGGCCCTGACGCTGTCGCTGCAGGACGAACACGGGGCCCGCAGCACGGCACTGGAGCTGGACCCGTCGATCGTGCCGGTGGTGGCGATCCCCGATACCGAACTCTCCACCCGGACGGCCCGCTCGCTGCTGCCGGACACCGTGCCGCACGCGGTGGCCGCGGCCAATGGAGCCCATGTGGGTCTGCTGGTCCATGCCCTGGCCGGGCACCCGGAGCTGCTGCTGGCGGCCACCGAGGACCGGCTCCACCAGGACCAGCGGGCCCCGGCGATGCCCGCCTCGGCCGAACTGATCTCCCGGCTGCGGTCCGCGGGGCATGCGGCAGTGGTTTCCGGCGCCGGGCCCACGGTGCTCATCCTGGCCGTCTCGGCCCGGGAAGCCGATGCCGTCGCCGAACTCATCGCCGCCGCGCCGACCGTCACCCGGGATCCCGGATCGAGGGCCGCCGCGGTGACGTGGCGTGTCCTGATGCCCGGGATAGACCTCACGGGTGTTAGAGTGGAGTCGCACTAGCGGTAATACCCCCGGTATTCGCGACGGAGACGTTTGGTCACCATCGGGATCGGGGAACGCACGGATCGTGCACTTCGCGAACTCCACTTATTTGGTTCCCCTGTGTCGACCCGAAGCAGACCGCGTGCGGCTTTCATGCTGGCCGTGCCCCGATTGCCGGGGAACCGGCGGCCACCACACAGGATGAATGCTTCAGGGCAGCATCGGCGTTTGCCGATATGCCCGGCAGCCGGCCCGCATCTGAAGCGGAGTACCGGAAGACAACCCAGCGGATCGTTCCGATATGATCCGCCCGACGAGGGGGAAGGAACCTTCGTGACCGATACCACCAGCCTGACCGCAGGCGTGGAAGAAACGTCGACGGCACCACAGAGCGCAGGACTGGCCGGGCTCAAGCTCGCCCAGCTCCAGGCACTGGCGTCACAACTGGGGATCACCGGCGGATCGCGGATGCGCAAGGGTGATCTCGTCACCGCCATCTCGAACCACCAGCGTGGCGGCTCCGTCGCCGACCGCGACAAGCCAGCCAAGGCCGCAGCAACACAGGCCCCCGCCCAGAAGGCGAAGACCGCCGAGAAGGCGCCGGCCGAGGCCGCCCCGCAGTCCGAGTCCGAGGATCGCCCGGCCCGTGGCCGTGGCCGCAGCCGTCGAGCCAGCAGCGATGGGCAGAGCACCGCTACCGAGTCGACCGACTCGAAGCAGGTCGCCTCCGCTCCCGACGCCGAGGCCGAGACCTCCAACGATTCCGGCTCCAACCAGCGCCGCAGCCGTGGTGCGCGCCGTACCTCCGAGACCACCGAGGGCAACGACGCCAACTCCGGTTCAAGCCAGGACGGTGGCCAGCAGCAGGAGGGCGCCCAGTCCTCCGGCGGCAACGACGACCGCCAGGACCGGGGCAACGACCGTTCGCGCAACCGTCGTTCGCGTAACCGCCGCGACAACAACGAGTCCGGCAACTCCCATGACTCCCGCGATGGAAACCGCGACGAGGGCCAGAAGGGCCAGCAGAACGACTCGGGTCGCAACGACCAGCAGGACAATCAGCGCGATCACGGCAACCGCCGGGACAACCAGCAGGACAACCAGCGCGACCACAGCAACCAGCGTGACAACCAGCGGGAGAACAACCGCCGGGACAACCAGCGGGACAACGACCACCGTCGCGACAACGATTCCAACGACCGCGGTGGACGCAACAACCGCCGCGACCGGAACCGCAATCGCAACGACCGCAACGACCGGAACGACCGGAACAACCGTCGCGGACGCAACCGCAACCAGCCCGAGGTGGACGACACCGAGGTCACCGAGGACGATGTCCTGCTGCCGGTGGCCGGGATCCTGGACGTGCTGGAGAACTACGCCTTCGTGCGCACCTCCGGCTACCTGCCCGGGCCCAGCGACGTCTACGTCTCGCTGAACCAGGTCAAGCGCCACAACCTGCGCAAGGGCGACGCGGTCGTCGGAGCCATCCGGGCCCCCCGCGATGGCGAGAACAACAACTCGGGCAACCAGCGGGCGAAGTTCAATGCCCTGGTGAAGCTGACGAACGTGAACGGCAAGCCGGTCGAGGAGAACAAGGACCGTGTCGAGTTCAACAAGCTCGTCCCGCTCTACCCCTCCGAGCGTCTGCGCATGGAAACCGACGCCAAGCTCGTCGGACCGCGCGTCATCGACCTGGTCGCCCCGATCGGCAAGGGCCAGCGTGGCCTGATCGTCTCGCCGCCGAAGGCCGGCAAGACCCTGATCCTGCAGTCCATCGCCAACGCGATCACGGTGAACAACCCCGAGGTCCACCTCATGATGGTGCTCGTGGACGAGCGTCCCGAAGAAGTCACCGACATGCAGCGCACGGTCAAGGGCGAGGTCGTTGCCTCGACCTTCGACCGTCCCGCCGACGACCACACCACGGTCGCGGAACTGGCCATCGAACGGGCCAAGCGCCTGGTGGAAATGGGCATGGACGTCGTGGTCCTGCTGGACTCGATGACCCGTCTGGGCCGTGCCTACAACCTCAGCGCCCCGGCCTCGGGCCGGATCCTTTCCGGTGGTGTCGACTCGGCGGCCCTGTACCCGCCGAAGCGCTTCTTCGGTGCCGCCCGCAACATCGAGAACGGTGGCTCGCTGACCATCCTGGCCACCGCACTGGTGGAGACCGGCTCCAAGATGGACGAGGTCATCTTCGAGGAGTTCAAGGGCACCGGCAACATGGAGTTGCGCCTGTCCCGCCAGTTGGCGGACAAGCGGATCTTCCCGGCAGTGGATGTGCGCGAATCCAGCACCCGCCGCGAAGAGAACCTGCTTTCTCCCGAAGAGATCAAGATCATGTGGCGTCTGCGCCGGGTGCTCTCCGGGCTGGAGACGCAGCAGGCGTTGGAGGTCCTCACCTCCAAGATCCGCGAAACGCAGTCCAACGCGGAATTCCTGATGCTGGTGTCCAAGACGACCCTCGGGTCCAAGTCCGACTCCTAGCTACCCGTACCGCCCGGATCCGGTCCCGCCCCTGAAGGCGTGGACCGGGCCGGGCGTTATGCGTTAAGGCCGGGAGACGGCCCGTTCGTCCCTAGACTGGTATCCGCGTGGAAACCGCAACCACCCGTGGTGCCGAGAAAGAAGTACAGCCATGTTCGAGTCCATCCAGGGCCTGCTCGACGAGCACGCCGAACTGCAGGCCAGGCTCAGCGACCCCGCCGTCTACCAGGACCAGGCGGTGGCCCGGAAGCTCGGACGCCGCAGTGCCCAGCTCAACGGGATCGTCGAGGCGCATAAGCGCTACGTCCAGATCACCGAGGACCTGGAAGCGGCCCGGGAGATGGCCGAGGAGGACGCAGAGTTCGCCGAAGAGGTCGCCAGCCTGGAGGCCGAACTGCCGGCCGCGGAGGAGAAGCTGCGCCGTCTGCTGATCCCGCGGGACCCCAACGACTCCCGTGATGTGATCCTGGAGGTCAAGGGTGGTGAAGGCGGCGACGAGGCGGCACTGTTCGCCGCGGACCTGCTGCGCATGTACACCCGCTATGCGGAGCACCGGGGGTGGAAGACCGAACTGATCTCCTCCAACGAATCGGATCTCGGTGGCTATAAGGACGCCCAGATGGCCATCAAGGGAAAGTCCAACGATCCTGCTGAAGGCGTCTACGCCCACCTGAAGTTCGAGGGCGGGGTGCACCGCGTGCAACGGGTGCCGGTCACCGAATCCCAGGGGCGGATCCACACCTCGGCCGCGGGCGTGCTGGTGCTGCCCGAGGTCGACGAGCCGGAGGAGGTGGATCTGCACCCCAACGACCTGAAGGTCGACGTGTACCGGTCCTCGGGCCCCGGCGGCCAGAGCGTGAACACCACCGACTCGGCAGTGCGCCTGACGCACCTGCCCACCGGGATCGTGGTGGCCATGCAGAACGAGAAGTCCCAGATCCAGAACCGTGAAGCGGCCATGCGCGTGCTGCGGTCCAGGCTGCTGGCCCATCAGCAGGAGCAGATCGACGCGGAGAACTCCGAGGTCCGCAAGTCCCAGGTGCGCACCATGGACCGGTCCGAGCGCATCCGCACCTACAACTACCCGGAAAACCGGATCGCCGACCACCGCACCGGATATAAGGCCTACAACCTGGACCACGTGATGAACGGGGAACTGGACCCGCTGATCAACTCCTGCATCGAAATGGACGAACAGGACCGCCTGGACGCCATCGGCGACGACCAGAAGTAGGCCCGCGGTGGAACTGGAGCAGGCACTGCGCACGGCGGTGGGAGAACTGCGCGAGGCCGGGGTCCCCTCCCCGCGCGCCGACGCGGAACTGCTGGCCGCGCATCTGCTGTCCGTCTCCCGGGGCCGCGTCCTGGCCCTGGCCCTGGCGGGGGCCCCGGCCCCCGAGGGATTCCAGGAGCTGGTGGCCCGCAGGGCCCAACGGATCCCGCTGCAGCATCTGACCGGGGTGGCCTATTTCCGTCATCTGGAGCTGGCCGTCGGACCCGGGGTGTTCATCCCGCGTCCGGAAACGGAACTGCTGGCCCAACTGGCGATCGACCGGGCCCGGGAGGTCCTGGCCGGGCAGGGCGGCGTACGGGTCGTGGATCTGGGGACCGGTTCCGGGGCCATCGCCGCCGCGGTGGCCAGCGAGGTTCCCGGCGCGGAGGTCTTCGCGGTCGAAATCAGCGAGCAGGCCTACCCGTGGGCGCTGCGCAACACCGCCCCCCACGGCGTCACGTTGGTCGCCGAGGACCTGCGCACCGCTTTGGCCCGGCACCACGGGACCTTCGACCTGGTGGTGTCCAATCCCCCCTACATCCCTCCCGGCGCCATCCCGCGGGACCCTGAAGTCCGCGACCACGATCCGGAGCTGGCGCTCTACGGGGGAGGGCCCGACGGACTGGATCTGCCGCGCGCGGTCATCGCCGCCGGGGTCCGCCTGCTGGCCCCCGGAGGCTATCTGGCCCTGGAACACGCGGAGGTCCAGGCCGGACCGATGCAAGGACTCTTCGCCGAAAGTGGTCGGTGGCAGGGGATCCACGGCCACCGCGACCTCAACGACGCCGACCGGGTGACCGCCGCCTACCTGGCCGAAACCGCCGTCCCCGCCGGATCGACATGGAAGAATGGACCCCGTGACCGAACGCTTTGACTGCACCACCGAACCCACCCGCTCCGAGGCCATCGCCGCCGCCCAGGAGGCCATTACGGCCAAACAGTGCGTCGTGATGCCCACGGACACCGTCTACGGGATCGCCGCCGACGCCTTCTCCGCCCAGGCGGTGGCCACCCTGCTGGCCGCCAAGGGCCGGGGACGGAACATGCCGCCACCGGTGCTCATCGCCCGGGTGGGGACCATGGACGGGCTCGCTGCCGAGATCCCCGACGATGCCCGGCTGCTGGCGAATTTCTTCTGGCCCGGCGCCCTGACGTTGATCCTGCGCAGCCAGCCGAGCTTGTCCTGGGATCTGGGCGACACCCGGGGCACCGTGGCCTTGCGCATCCCCGATGACCGGATCGCCCGGGATCTGCTCAAGGAGACCGGCCCGTTGGCGGTTTCCAGCGCCAACCGTTCCGGCCAGCCGGCCGCGACGACGGCGGCCGAAGCCGAGCAGATGCTGGCCGAATCGGTCGCCGTCTACCTCGACGGCGGGCCACGTCCCGAGCCGCTGGAGGACGCGGAGGCCTCTGCCCTGCCCTCGACCATCGTCGACTGCACCGGCGAGGTCCTGCGCGTGGTGCGCCAGGGCGCCCTGGGCCTGGAGGAACTACGCGAACGCGTCCCGTCGCTGCTCGGTATCGACGAGGCCATGCCCGACGCGGCCAACCCTCAAGCCGAACCCGAAGGTTCTGGTGTAGAACTGAAGGAGGACGACGACGCCGAGGCCTCCGGGACGCCGGAATCGGCCCCGGCCGACCCTGGTGTTTCCGACGTCCAGGCCGACGGCCCGCCGCCGACCACCAGCTAGGACCGCGGAACCAACCGCATGCAGGACCCAAGATCCAAGGTGCCACCCACCGTGGCACCTGCCGGGAGACCGGACCATTGACGAGGAGCACAGACCTGAGCGTCGCGAACATATGAGCACCAGGCAAAGCCCCGATCTACCCAAGACCGCCAGCAGCGACCGGATCCTCTGGCTCGGTTCACAATTCCTGCTGGATGCCGTGGCCTGGGTCATCGCGATCATCATCGCCATGATCCTGCGCTACGAAATGACCTTCGACCCGGCCAAGATCGACGGCGTCGCCATCATCGCGGCGGTGGCCATCGTCAGCCAGCTGGTGGTCGGGACCGCCCTGTCGCTCTATCGGGGACGGTACAGCTTCGGGTCCTTCCACGAAGCCAAACTGCTGGTCATCGTCACCGTCACGGTCTCGGTGATCCTGACCATCGTGCTGCTCTTCGCGGGCATCCCGATGCAGATCGCCCGCGGCATCGGCCTGATTGCCTTCCCCTTCGCCTGCATCTTCATGGCGGCGATCCGCTACGTCAAACGCATGCATGTCGAGAGCAAGACCAAACCCGGGGACCACGCCGAACGCACACTGATCTACGGGGCCGGCTTCGTCGGCACCTCCATCGTGACCCGGATGAGCAACGACCGGCTCTCGCCCTGGCAACCGGTGGGACTGATCGACGACGACCCGTCCAAGAAGCATCTGCGCATCTCCTCCGTGCCGGTGCTGGGCCGCCGGGAAGACATCCCCGACGTGGTCCGCCGCACCCGGGCCACCGTGATCCTGCTGGCCATGGCGAACATGGATGCCGTGGCGATCCGGGAGATCAGCGATCTGGGGCACTCACTGGGGCTGAAGGTCCTGGTCGTCCCGCCGCTGCGCGACATGCTCACCGGAGGCCATGAATTCTCCTTCCGCGAAGTCGACATCGAGGATCTGATCGGTCGCCACCCGGTGGATATCCACGTCGACGAGATCGCCGGGTACGTCACGGGCAAACGCGTGCTGGTCACCGGGGCCGGCGGTTCCATCGGCTCCGAACTGTGCCGACAGATCAGCATGTACCAACCGGCCGAACTGATCATGCTCGACCGTGATGAAACCGGGTTGCAGACCACCCAGATCTCCTTGACCGGCCGGGGCCTGCTCAACGGGCAGGATACGGTGCTGGCCGATATCCGCGACGCCGAGACCCTGACCGGGATCTTCGTGGACCGCAAGCCGGAGGTCGTCTTCCACACCGCCGCACTCAAACACGTCTCGTTGTTGGAGCAGTATCCGGAGGAAGCCTGGAAGACCAACGTGCTGGGCAGCCTGAACGTGCTCAACGCGGCCCGGGCGGCCAACGTGGACACCTACGTGAACATCTCCACCGACAAGGCGGCCAACCCCACCACCGCGCTGGGGCACTCCAAACGGGTCGCCGAGAAGCTCACCGCCTGGATGGGCGAGCAGACCGGCTGCAAATACGTCTCGGTCAGGTTCGGCAACGTGCTGGGCAGTCGTGGTTCGGTGCTGCCGCTGTTCACCGAACAGATCCTCAAGGGGGGCCCGGTCACCGTCACCGACCCGGAGGCCACCCGGTTCTTCATGACCATCCCCGAAGCCTGCCAACTGGTCATCCAGGCCGGGGCGATCGGCCGGGGCGGGGAAGTGATGATCCTGGACATGGGCAAGGCGGTACGCATCCTTGACGTCGCCGAGCACATGATCCAGCTCAGCGGCAAGGACGTGGAAATCGAAATCACCGGACTGCGCCCGGGGGAGAAGCTGCACGAGGACCTCATCGGGGAAGGCGAAGGCGATGAACGCCCGCTGCACCCGAAGATCTCCCATGCCCATATCGACGTCCTGGATCCCGCCGTCATGGACCTGGGGGAGTGGAAGCACCGCCAGGGCCTCACCGATGGTCCCGGCCACGACGCCCAGGACGCCGTGTAGTGGCCGGAACCGCCATCGTGGCCATCGCCGTCGCATTCGTCGCCGGTGTCCTGCTGCCTTTCGCCCTCATCCCGCTGCTACAGCGCCTGGGGGTCATCGACGTGCCCAACGACCGCTCCTCGCACACCATCACCGCGGTGCGCGGATTGGGGTTGACCATCACCGTGGCCATCATGGCCGGCTTCGCGATCATCTGGGCCACCGCGGACAACGCCTCGGGGGGCCTGCTTCCCGTGGTGGCCGGGGTCGCCCTGGCCGCGGCCGTCCTGGGCTGGGTCGAGGACTACCGCGGGGTTTCGGTGGGCTGGCGGTTCTCCCTGCAACTGATCATCGGTGCCGTCGGCACCACGGCGATGGTCATCCTCACCGGCAGCTCCTGGTGGTGGATCCTCGTCGGGGCGCTGGCCCTGGGCGCCTACATCAACGTCGCCAACTTCATGGACGGCATCAACGGGATCAGCGGCCTGCACGGGCTGGTGGTCGGTCTCTTCTTCGCCGGGGCCGGGGCGATCGATGACCAGGCCTGGCTCATCGCCCCCTCCCTGGTCGTCGCCGCCGCCTTCGCCTCCTTCCTGCCCTGGAACCTGGGGCGGGGGCACGTCTTCCTCGGGGACGTGGGCAGCTACCTGCTGGGCGGAACGCTGGCGGCACTGGGCGCCGCGGCCTTCCTGAACGGGATGGAAGCCGGCTATCTGCTGGGCCCGGTGGCCATCTACCTGGCGGATACCGGTTACACCCTGCTGGTGCGGATCCGCGGCGGGGAACGGTGGTATGCCGCCCACCGCCAACACGTCTACCAGCGTCTGACCGACGTCGGACTCAGCCACCCCGCCTCGGCGCTGATGGTGGCCGGGGCCACCGCGCTCTGTGCCGGCGGTGCCATGATGGCCGTGCAGTCGGTGGGTTGGGGACAGTACCTCTGGGGCATTTTCATCCTGGCGATCGTGCTGGCCTACCTCTCCAGTCCGGTCTGGATCGGGCGCTTGCGTCGCAGCGTCGCGGCCTAGCGACCCCCGGTTCAGAATACTTTTCTATCTCGTGTAGAATCGGACGAGGTTTCCAGCGGAAACACAAAAAGTTGAACTGCTGCCCCACCCCTTCGCGACGGGTTTCGACCGGTCGGGGGGAGGAGCGACAAGGATGGGATGTACATGCCACAGGCGACTGGCTCGGGCGGCGTCGGCGTCGTCAAGGAGTCGGGGGAGACCGCGTCTCCCTGGCTGGCGATCCTGCGTACCTGTTCGATCGTCACCGGTCTTGCCGCCGTCCTCCTGGCCCTCGTGGCCTGGGTGGTCGCCGGGCCGGCAGCGGCGGGCAGCGCACTGGGATCGGTCGTCGTGGTCATCATCTTCTTCGGCATCAGCCTGGCCATCGGACATCTGGTGGGTCGGCGTAATCCTTCCGCGGCCTTCGGGGCGTTCATGATCGGCTACGTGGTGAAGGTCCTCCTGCTTGGCGGGTTGGCCTTCGGCCTGGGCCTGCCGGCCTGGACGGACGGGACCTGGCTTCTGGTCGGCGTCGTCTCCGCCGTGGTCATCTGGCAGGCAGTGGAGTTGCACGCCTTCTCCAAGCTGCGCCTGCAGTTGTACAACGACCCGATTCCCGCCACGGACGCCGGAGCGGGTGGGGCCTGATGTCCCCACCGAACGGCGACCGCCCCCAGGGCGGAGGGATCTCACCCTTCCGGGAGAACGTCAACTACATCGTTGGCGGGATCATCGCGTGGGGTTTGATAGGGTGGCTGTTGGACTTCTTGTTGCATGCCCGCTGGATCTGGTTGGTAGGTGCCCTTCTTGGAGCCGCCGCTGGATATTACCTGGCAGTCCTCCACAGAAAAGATCGTGCTTCCGGGCCGATTTCTGGTGCGGACGAGTAAGAACCAAAAAACTTCATCCGTTGGGAAACCTGAACGGCTTTCCAACGCTATTGCCCCATGACGGACACAGCAGAGAGGAACCGCGTTGATCGCGCTTGCGCTTCCGGCGGCCCCCGCAGAAGGTGGGTTCAAAGCCCCCGGCCTAGAGGACATGCACCTTCCCGAAATCATCCCGTGGGGAGCCGATTACGGCAGTGGCTTCGGCAAGCAGATGCTGCTGGTCATCCTCTCCGTCGTTCTCATTTCCTGGTTCTTCATGGCTACTTCTCGGCGCGGCAAGATCGTTCCGGGTAAATTCCAGTTCCTCGGTGAGGTCTCGTACAACTTCGTCCGTAACTCGGTCGGCAAGGACATCATCGGCGAAAAGGACTTCAAGCCCTACGTCCCGCTGCTGATGAGCCTGTTCTTCTTCATCCTGGTGAACAACCTCTTCGCCGTGGTCCCGATCTTCCAGATGCCCACCCCCTCGCATGTGGGCACCGCCTACGCACTGGCCGGCATCGTCTATGTCTACTGGATCTACCTCGGCTTCAAGAA
>JAKDMV010000037.1 GCA_030452125.1 Micrococcaceae bacterium | reverse complement strand
GCGTCAACGACAGCAGGGTTTCATTCCAGTGCGCGATGACCTGCAGGACGAAGGCGGTCAAAATGCCGCCCTTGGCCAGCGGGAGGGTGATGCGGAAGAACGTTCCAAACGCATTGGAACCGTCCAGGGCCGCAGCCTCCTCCATCTCGATCGGCAGCGACCTGAAGAAGGCCGTGAGCAGGAAGACGGTGAACGGCATCGAGATGCCGATATACACCAGGTTCAGCCCGAGCAGGCTATCGGTCAGGTACACCTTGTTGAGCATGACGAACAGCGGAATGAGGATCACCTGGGCGGGGATGCCCAGACCCAGGATGAAGTACAGGCTCAACGCATTGGTCAGCTTGTTCTCGACGCGGCCCAGATAGTAGGCAGCGGGTGCCGCCACCGCCACGGCCACCACGGAGGAGACCACGGTGGTCATGAAGCTGTTCCACGTGGCCTGGGCGAAATTGCCCACGGTCCAGGCATTCACGTAGTTGGTGAAGTCCATCGAGGCCGGGATGCCCCACGGGTCGCTCAGGATTTCCCTGGTGCCACGGAAGGACTGGGCGACCATCCACACCAGCATGAGGATCATGACGGCGACGGCGATCCAGAGGACCGTGATCCCCAGACCGCGCAGGAAGGTGCGTTCCCCCGCCATGGCGGGGCTTGCGGCACGATTGCGTTTCCTGCGGATGGGAGTGACGACGGCGACGTCCAGGTTTTCAGACATGCTTCCTCCTAGAATTCGACGGCGTCACGGCGCATGGCACGACGCAGGATGATGACGAGGACGGAGATCAGGGCCAGCGAGATGATCGCCGAGGCGGTCGCCGCACCGTAGGCCGGCGTGGACTGGCCCGAGAACGCGGTGACGTAGGTGTAGACCGCAGTCGTCCAGGTTTCGGTCGGAGGGAGTCCGGCGCCGCTGCTGCCGCCGAACACCCAGATGATCTCGAAGATCTTGATCGACGAAATCGTCCACAACACCGCACACGTCCCGAAGACATCCCAGGTCAGCGGCAGGATCACGTAGCGCAGCCGCTGGAACGGGGTCGCCCCGGCGAGAGCGCAGTCCTCATAGAAATACGGGGGGATGCGGTCCACTCCGGCCATCAAGATGGTGGTGAAGTAGCCGGTGGTGGTGGCCACCATGGTCACCATGATCAGTGGGAAGAGGTTGTCCGCGGCGAGCCATTTGGGCGGGTCGGTGACCCCCAATGGCTCGAGCAGCTTGTTGACCAGCCCGCCCGGATTGAAGATGAACCCGGCCAGAACGCCAAAGACCAACGCGTTGATCAGGTGGGGGAAGAAGATCACCGAGCGGGCGATCTTCTTGCCCATCATGTCCCGCAGCACCAGGCTCAGCCCGAAGGCGATCACGAAGATCGCGATGCCGACGACGAAGAGCAGGAGCAGGGTGTTGCCGAACGACGTGAGGAACAGGTCGTCGCGGAAGACCTGGGAGTAGTTCTTCAGACCCACGAACTTCATGGGCCCCGAACCGGACCACTTATGCAGGCTGATCCAGAAGGCGCCGATGGACGGGACGATGAACAGGATGGTGTAGAACAGGAACGCTGGCCCGACGAACGGGATCAGGAGCTTGCGCCGCTGCCGGTCGATGGAACTGCCGGATTCCTGCTTCTTCTTGCGCCCCCGTGGTGCGCCCCGGGGCTGCTCGGCCGGTTCAGCGCCGACCTCTTGGACTGGGGTCAAGGTCATTAGCCATTGTCCTTCCAGTACTGCTTCTGATCCTGCTGCATCTTCTTGACGTACTCTTCAGCGGTGATCTTGCCCAGGAAGAGCTGGTCGGTATTGGGCCAGAGGATCTTCTCCTGGTAGCCGGGGAAGACCACGCCGTCGAAGGCGAGGTTGATGCTCTCGGTCTCATCGACAGCATCCTTGATGTCCTGCATTTCCGGGGCGATGGTGGCATCGGTGCGGATCGGCAAGACCTTGGCCTTGGCGCCGAACTGGTCCTGGTATTTCTTGTCCAGCAGGGTCACTGCGAGCTGTTCGGCAGCGGCTGCGTGCTCGGCCTTGCGCGGGATCGAGAATCCAACGAAGTCGGCGCGGACGCTGGTCGGGTTGCCGTCAACGGAGGGGAACTGGAAAGAGGCGTAGTCGAAGCCCTTCGAGGCATAAGGCGCGGTTTCGGCCGGGATCCACGAACCGTTCAACAGCAGGTCTGCCTTGCCGGTGGCCCATTTCTGCTGCTGGGCGGGGAACTTGCTGGCGTCGTAACCGCTGATCAGGTAACCGCTCTTGGCGATTTCCTCGACCTTCTTCGCCGAATCCAGGACCTCGGGGGAGGACCAGGCCTCACCGGACGTGTCCGCGGCCAGCTTCTTGAAGGAGCCGGGCCCGCCGTGTCGCAGGACCAGGTTGATGATCCACGCCGAGTTGTAACCGCCGATGTCGCCGTCCGCTGCCAGCGGCGCGGCCTTGCCTTTCTCGAGCTTCTTCAAGGTGGCCATGAAATCGTCCCACGTCTTGGGTGGGTTGGCGGCGATCTCCGGGTGGTCCTTCTTGTTGAACCAGAACGCTTCGGAGCTGAAGTTATAGGGCAGCATCCAGGGCTGGTCGTTCTCGTCGGAGATGTCTGCGTTCTTGAGGTACTTCTCCGGAATCAGTTCGGAAACTGTCTTGCCGTCGACATCGGCGTCGTACGTGCTGCCGAGGCCGAGGGCCTGGCCGGTGTCGCCGACCGAGGTCGCCAACTTGCCGTAGGCCCCGTCCACCAGGTCAGGGACGTTGTTGGTGTTCAGTGCCGGCACCAGCTTCTGCGTGTTGCTGCGACCTTGCCACTGCACGTCCACCTTGGCGCCGGTGTCCTTCTCGAAGTCCTTGATGGCCGAGGCGATGACCTTCTGCTGGGCTTCGCCTTCCTTCCACATGGACCAGTACGTCAGCGTCTGGCCGTCGATGGAAGTCGTCATGTCATCTGCCTGTGCTTCGGCGCTCGAGGAGGAGGCGGGGCCGCCGCAACCGGTGACCGAGAAGACCAAAGCCGATCCGAGGAGGAGGGCCGTGGGGCGAAAATAGCGGGCTGTTTTGCCCATGGCATTCACCTTTCGTGAGGGTGAACCGCGGATACTGCGGTTCGGTTGAGACGACTATCACAGCGTCAAAAAGAAGGATTCAAGTGGTACTTGAAGAAGTCCTGTGACAAAACATGGTCTTTCATGGTTTTATCCGCATTCCGTCGACCCGTGAAAGCAGCGCAGATCATAATCGTCGACGATTACGTCTGGAATCATTCTTTATTGGCTTGAATAATCATCTCTTAAGGACCGGCCGTGCCGACCCAAGGTCACGACCCACGATCAGGACCACGCATCAACCACGGTCCACGACGCATATTAAGAGGTAAGCAATTGATCCGTCTAGGAATCATCGGGGCAGGTGCCGTCGCCCCGTTGCATGCACAGGCAGCCACCACGCTGCCCGACGTCGAACTGGTCGCCGTCTGTGACCTTCGGCCCGATACGGCCTCCGACGTCGCCGTGTTGACCGGGGCAGCCGTCTATACCGACTACCTGAAGATGTACGCTGAGGCGGAACTGGATGCGGTCATCGTGAACACCCCGCATGCCCTGCATCTGCAAATGGTGCTCGACGCCGCCGACGCAGGCCTGCATGTGCTGGTGGAAAAGCCCATGGCCATCAGCTTGGCGGACTGCGATGTCATGATGCGCGCCTGCGAACAAGCAGGGGTGACACTCGTTGTCGGGCATATCCAGCATTTCCTGCCTGAAAAGGTTGCCGCCCACGAGGCCTTGGCCTCCGGGAAGCTGGGAAAGCTGCTGATGATCCGTGATTTCCGCAGTACGAACTACCGCCCCGGCACCCGGCCGGCATGGTTCTTCGACCCGGTGATGGCCGGCGGCGGTGCGTTCATGAACATCGGCGGGCATTGCATCGACCGCTCACTCTGGCTCGCTGATTCGGCGGCCGAAACCGTCGACTCCCGGACCCTGGCACGTTTCGGTGTCGAGGTCGAGACCGACGGCTACCTGAATTTGCACCTGCGCAACGGGGTGGAGATCAACATCGTCATCGTCTCGGATCCACCGCAGCGGCTGGACGAGATCCTGTTGATCTGCGAGGAAGGCACGATCTCCTGCACCCCCGACCGCGGGACCATCATTCGGCACCACGGACAAAGCAGCACGCTCCACGTCCCCTCGGCGGATAACATCCAGACGGGGTTCACCGCCCAGCTGGCCGACTTCCTGGCTACCGTCAACGGGGCCTCACCACAGGTGAGCAACAACCATGCCCGCAGCATCGTGGAAACCATCCTCGCCGCCTACCGTTCCGCCACCTCACGGAAGACCGAACCCGTCCGTGCCGAAACCGTAGCGGATCTGCAACAGGCACTGTAGCGACACCAGGTGGAACCGACGCGAAAAGAGCAGGCCATGGAGAAAGCCCGGAGCTTCACCGGATGGGGCCGCGTCGAGTGGGAACGGTTGGCCGACCGGTTGATCGCCGGGGCCCACCGCCATTCCTCTCCCGCGGGAGCCCGCGTGGTCTTTCCGCCGGCAGCGGGACAAAACGCCACCGACCAGTTGGAGGGTTTCGCGCGGTCGTTCTTGCTGGCTGCGCTGCGCATCGCCGGTTCGGCAGGTTCAGATCCTGCCCTGGTGCAGTGGTACGCCGACGCGCTGGCGGCAGGAACCCGGTGCGGCGATGCCGAACAGTGGCCGCGATTGACCGACCACGGCCAACCCACGGTGGAAGCCACCGCGATCGTCCTCGGTCTGCATTTCTCCCGCCCCTGGCTCTGGGACGGGCTCGACGACGGGGTGCAAGCCCGGATCATCCACTGGCTCTCCGGAGCCACCGGCCAGGCCTCTGCCGATAACAACCATGTCCTTTTCGGGGCCACCATCCAGGCCTTCCTGGCCTCGGTCGGCGCCCCCTGCGACCGGTTCGGCATCGAGGCCGCGTTGGACCGCATCGAGGATTGGTACGCCGGGGATGGCTGGTACTCCGACGGCGAGGGACGCCGATTCGACCACTACAACGCCTGGACCTTCCAGCTGTACCCGTTCTTCATCCTGGAGATGCTCTCCGGAACCGTGGCGGCGGCCACGGCGTCGGCCGAACGCCTGCGGCTCTACCGGGAGCGCCTGGAGATGTTCCTGCGGGGCTACCAGCACCTCTTCGCTGCCGGAGGGAGCCCGTTGATCCAGGGGCGGTCGCTGATCTATCGCTGGGGCGTCGTCGCCCCCTTGTGGATGGGCGAACTCCAAGGGGTGGAGGCATTGCCTCCGGGGCGGACCCGGCGGCTCGCTTCCGGGGTGGCCCGGCACTTCACGGACCGGGGCGTCGGGGACGACGGGGTGCTCCCGCTGGGATGGTGGGGGCCGCGATCCTCCATCCTGCAGTCCTATAACGCCCCGGGCTCCCCGTTGTGGGCGGCCAAGGGGTTTTTGGGGTTGCTGCTCCCGGCCGACCATCCGGCCTGGACCGCGCCGGAGGCGGCCCTGGAGATTGAGGGGGCCGATGTGAATCGGGTCCTGTCCGGACCGCAGTGGCTGGTCCAGGGGAACCACCGTGACGACATCGTGAAAGTCGCCAACTTCGGCACCGGGGGCCACCCGCGCCACGATTCGGCCCTGTATCGCCGACTAGCCTTCAGCACGGCCAGTGCCCCGGTCCAGCAGGGCAGCCTGCGCGATAACGACCTCTATGTGCCGTTGGACGACTCAACGAGTTTGAACCGCGGACCGGTGGCCGGGGTGGCCCGTCCGGGAGGTGGCAGCAGCAGATTCCGGCTGGACGCCGCGGGACGTGATATCGAGGTCGATTATGCGACGGCGCTGCTGCCCGACGGCGTGGAGCTGCGTGCCGCGCGTATCCGTGGTGCCGTGGCCATGCCCCTCGAAGCCAGCGGCTATGCCTTGGCTGGTGATACCGAACCGGAATCCGTACTCACCGCCGCGGGAGCCCTGGCCGCCGGTTCGGACGGGTTGCGCTCCGGTATCCAGTTCGTCGGTGCCCCGGAAGGTGACACGGTAGCTGCCACTCCCCGCATCCGCGAAGCCTCCGGATCGATCCTTGGTGAACGGGTTGCCGTACCGGTGATCACGCTGGATCCTGCCGCCGGCGCGGAGACGCGATGGTCCTGGCTGGTCTGCTTCACCCGGCGGAACGTCGATCTGGAGGCGGTGGCCAGGCGCCTCGTTCTGAACTGGACGCCCGACGGGCTGCAGGCGTCGGACGGGGCCATCACCGCGAACCTGTCGTGGATTCGCCATGAACGATGGCCGGCCGACGCGATCAATCAGGGAGTCTTCGGGGCCTGAAACCGACGGGTCAGCGCGAAGCGGCGCGGGCTTCCTTGACCAGTTCTCGGTCGGTTGCGGTTTCCGGCGACGGGGTCAGCACCATCGGCATGGTCCCGGTGCTCGTGCGAACCCGGGGGCTTGCCGCTGCTGCGCCGGCCGGCACCGGAGCGGGCTTCCTTCTGGCGGAGAGGTGTACGGCGTCCAGACCCGCGGCCTTCAATGCCGGGATATCCTCGACGACGAGCCCGCCACCAGCCATGACCTGAAGCCGTCCGGCGGCACGCTGGACCAGACGGGCGAGCAGATCCAGGCCAGCCCCCACCGAGTCCTCGGCCCCCGAGGTCAACACGCGGGTAAAGCCGAGTCCGGCCAACAGATCGATGGCTTCCATCGGGTCGCGGCATTCGTCGATGGCCCGATGGAACGTGATTTCCATGTCGGGGTTGGCCCAGCGGGCCGCATCGAGAAGAGTGCGGGTTCCCGCCCGGTCGATCCAGCCATCGGGGGTGAGCGCGCCGAAGACGACGCCGTCGGCGCCTCGGGCGGCACAGGAGGCGATTTGTTCCGCCATGGTCCTCAGCTCTTCACCGGAGTAGACGAAGTTCCCGGGACGGCAACGGATGATCGGATGGATCTCGGTGGTGCCGGCCAAGGGGCCGCGGCACGACTCGAGCAGGGCAGTGGAAGGGGTGAGCCCGCCGACCTCCAGATTCGCGCACAGCTCGACCCGGTTGGCGCCCTCCTCGGAGGCAATCAGTGCTCCGGGAAGGTCGACGACGGCGATCTCGAGTTTCATGGCGTCCTCTTCAGGGGATGGGGCAGGCTGGCCGGGGCGGCTTGGGCCGATGCGGAATCAGAGTGACCAACGGTCCAGGTCCGCGACCATCGCCCGGAGGTCCTCCAAAGCCGGCCAGGTGTCGCCGGCGACTTCGAGCTCATGAAGCAACTGTACGCAGTATTCTTTGCCGCGCGCGTCCTCCATTGCTGCCAGATGACGCATTTCGTAGGGGTCTGCCTGCAGATCGAAGAGCCGCGGTGTGAGCAGGTACCGGCCCGGCCGACGGGGGTCGGGACGGCAATCGACCAGGAGCTTGTAATCGGTGGTGCGCAAACCGCGCATTCCCGGGCCGCCGTCGGGCGCTGGTGGACCGTAGTAGAGGGCCGATCCGCCTCCGGCGGAGCCGGAAGGCGTCCGGTCCACCAGATCGGCGGAAACGTCGGTGCCCTGCATGGCGTCGGGGATCTTGCCGGACAGTCCGGTCAAACCCAGCAGGGTCGGGGCAACGTCCACCGAACCGATCAGCGTCCGTTCGTTACGACCGGCGGCAATATGGCCGGGCCAGCGGATGAGGAACGGCAGCGACATCGACTCCTCCCACGGAACGTTCTTGTACATCAGGCCGTGGCTGCCCAGTTGCATCCCGTGGTCGGAGGTAAAGATGACGATCGTGTTCTCCCGCTGTCCGGTCTCCTCCAAGGCCGCCAGGAGGCGGCCAATCTGTTCATCGACGGCCGAGACGGTGGAAAAATAGTCGGGGGCCTTCTCCACGGCCTCCCGTCCGGCCGGCGTCTCGAGGTCGACGTTGGGCCGGGTCAACAGTTCCTCGGGTGTCAGGGCGGTATAGCGGTCCCGGAACGTGGTCGGGGCCTGGTCGAAGGGTTGGTGTGGGGGATTATGCGAGACCACCAAGGCGAAAGGACCTCCGGACGTGTC
Organism: Micrococcaceae bacterium; assembly: GCA_030452125.1. Taxonomy (GTDB): domain Bacteria; phylum Actinomycetota; class Actinomycetes; order Actinomycetales; family Micrococcaceae; genus Arthrobacter_H. The sequence goes on along the minus strand of JAKDMV010000037.1, from coordinate 16,727 downwards.
CACGGTACGCAGGAAATCGACCGCGACGTCCGTTTCGTGTTCGACCGACCACTGTTCGACGATCGTCTTTTCCTCGCGCGGCGCGTCACCGATCCAGTAGTGCGGACGCAGATGATTGTCGGCGGCGCCGTAGGAATACCAGAAGGAGAAGCCGTGCCGGCGATCCGGTGGGGAATAGGCGTCCCAGACGGCGCCTTCGCGGAAGCCCTCGCCCCAGATGGCGTCCTCGGCGGTTACGGCCTCCAGATGCCATTTGCCGATGTACCCGGTCTGGTAGCCGGATTCCTGGAGAACCCTGGACCAGGTGTCGATGTCTGGTGGAAGCCCGGCATCGGTGTTGGAGTTGATGTTCACCGGCACCCCGTTGCGGTGCGGGTGTTGGCCGGTCATCATCATCGCCCGATGCGGGCTGCACACCGGGTAGCTGCTCACGGCATGGGCGACATCGGCTGATTCCCTGGCCAGGCCGTCGAGATTGGGCGTGTAGGTGGGGTCGGCATCTCGGAACCCCAGTGCCGCATCGCGGAACTGGTCCGCCATGATGAACAGCAGGTTCGGTTGCTCAGGCGCCATGGTGTTCCTTCCGTGCTGCGTCCCCGATCGGGGTTCCGTCCCAATTCGGGGCAGTGAATGCGCCCAACGGGTTCCCGGTGAGCGGATGCAGTTGTCCGGCGCCGGCGACGGGCAGGGAACTGCCATCGAAGTCCGCCGAACCGTAGGTGTCGAACCACTCCTGCAGCTCGGCGCGCATCTCGGCGACCCGGTCGGCATGGGCCGGGTTATCAACCAGGTTCTCCCGTTCCTCCGGGTCGTTCTCCAGATCGTAGAGCTCGTGTGGGCCGTGGGGGTAACGGTGGTTGTACTTCCAGAAGCGATTGCGGATCATGCGGGAGGGGCCGTATTCGTCGAAGACCACTACGGGCCGGGGAACGGACGCCGCCTCCGTTTCCTGGCCAGTCAACACTGAGGCGAAGGAGCGACCGGGCCCCGTCTCGAATTCACTTGCCTCGAGACCGGCGAGTTCCAGCAGGGTGGCGGCGACGTCATAGGCGGAGAGTAGCTCCTGCGCCACCCGGCCGGTCTGGATGCTGCCGCGGTGGGAGAAGATGGCGGGAACCTTCACCGAGGAGTCGTAGAGGTTCTGCGGGAAGGTGCCGTTGCCCTTGCCCCAGATGCCGTGATGACCACAGTTGAAGCCGTTGTCGCTGGAGAAGACCACGATCGTGTCCTCACGCAGTCCGAGTTCCTCGAGCCGGTGCAATACGCGCCCGATGCCGGCGTCCATGGCGCTGACCGCCGCGAAGTAGCCCACCAAGGCCGCACGGGTATCGGCCTCGCCGCCCAGCGGGACCCCGTCCACGGTGGTGGTCCACGGGTGCATGGGTTCCTGTGGGCAGGAGGCGAAGGCCGTGTCCGCGTAGAGTCGAGTGAATTCTTCGGGGTGCTGGTCCTTCCACGGCATATGTGGGGCCGTGTAGTTCAGCGCCAGGAAGAACGGGGCATCCTGGCGGGCAGCCTGCTCGATGAACCCCACAGAGTCGTTGGTGATCGCGTCGGTCAGGTAGTCGGTGACCAGTTCCTTCTCACCGTTGCGGTACATGGTGGCGTGGTCGTAGGGGCATCCGCCACCCTCCAAGGCGTACCAATGGTCGAAGCCGTGGCGGGCCTCGTCATTGGCGCCAAGATGCCATTTTCCCGACAGGCCCATGTAGTAGCCGGCGGCCGCCAACTCATCGGTGAAGAGTGGTTGGCCGGAGAGGAAGTCGGTGGCGTTGGGGCCGGCCTCGACGCCGTGCAGGTAGTCGTGGACTCCATGCCGGGAGGGTGGTTGGCCGGTCATGAGGCTCGCTCGGGCCGGGGAACACACGGGTGAGACACAAAAGAAGTTCTCCAACCTGGTGCCTTCGGCAGCCAACGCGTCCAGGGTGGGTGTCTGGATGTCCTCGTTGCCCGCGCATCCCATGGCCCAGGCGCCCTGATCGTCGCTGAGGATCATCAAGATGTTGGGTGGGTTCCGATGCACGGGCACTCCTAGTCCTACACGGGATATGGCGGGTGTTCCTTACTTCATACCCGGCATTGTCGAGAGGAATAAAGAATGACTAGGTGCCATCAGCGTCCTCTCGACGGAGAAAAACGGCTAAAACCCGGTGAATTCAGAAGTCATTGACGAATCATCCCTTAAAACTCCTTCAATGATCGTGCATTATGGAAGGAATGACCAAAGGAGTATCCGTGCCAGACTACCGACGGCTCGTCGCCGACCAGGGGGAACTGCGTAACGTCCGCAAGCAGCCCCTGAAATTTCAGGAACTCAGTGAAGACCTTCGCCGGGAGATCCTCGCGGGCACTTGGGCCGTGGGCAGCAAGCTACCCACGGAGGCCCAACTCGCCCGGGAGACCGGCCTGTCTCTGACCACGGTCCGGCGTGCCTACGAGGATCTGGTCGAGAAAGGGCTCGTCATCAGGCGGCAGGGCGCCGGCAGCTTCGTCGCCCCCCCACCCTCGCGGGCCTTGAAGAAACCGCGCTACACCATCGGTGTTCTGCTGCCGGATACCCAGCTGTACTATCCGAAAGTCCTGCAGGGGATCGAGGAGCACCTCACGGCGCAGGGGGCCAGCCTGCAGTTGTCCACCTACCATTACGATCTGAGCCGGGAGAACTCCAGCATCCAGTTCCTGCTCGACGCCGGCGTCGACGGGCTGCTGCTCGTACCGACCCTGACCGGCATTCCCGATCCGGAGCGGAGGGTCGCCGAACTGGCGGCCCTGCCGGTCCCGGTGGTGCTGCTCGAGCGTAGCCTCGAGGACCTCGGGGCTGCGGATCGGACCGAACACATCTGCTCCGACCACCAGGGCGGGGCCTATGACGCGGTGAAACACCTGGCCGGGCTGGGCCACGAACGCATCGCCGTGTTGACGAGGTCGAATGTAGCGGGCAAGAGCGCCAACCCCACCCAATCGGCCGTCGTCGCCGGGTACCGCAGTGCCGTAGTCGACCTCGGACTTTTTGCCGACGGGGAGGAACTGCCGATTTTCAGTTCGACAAAACCCGAATGGGAGCAGGATCAGGCCGAGGCCATGTATACCCGGCTACGGGACAGCCGTGCGACGGCGGCCTTGGTGTTCGGGGACCGCGAAGCGACACTGCTGCAGACCGCAGCCCTGAGGCGTGGGGTGAACGTGCCCGAGGAACTATCCCTGGTCTCCTATGACGATGAGATGGCCGATATCGCCCCGATCCCGTTGACGGCGATCTCGCCCGCGAAGCACCGTTTGGGCATGATGGCCGCAGAGATCTTGCTGCGCCGGTTGAAAGAAGGCGATGCCTGCCCGATCTACCAGATCCGTCTGCGACCGCGCATTGTGGTGCGCGAATCCTGTGCCACCGTGCCGGGCACCGCCACCGCGGGCCCGACGGACCGCCGGGCCCCGGCTCCTAGTGCTGCCGGCCCGACGGCGTGAAGGTCCGCGGGCCCTTGGCCTGAACGGCGAGGTGCACCGTGGCCCCAGCCAGGCCGCGGGTATCGACCTCTAGCGTCGTCGACCCGTCGGCGTTGCGGGTCAGCCTGGCTCTATCACCCTCGAGGAGCCGGTAGCGCCGCCTGGTCCTGAAGGTCAACGAGAGCGAGGAAGCGCCCTGGGTGGGTTCGCTGATCGACAACTGAAGCCGGTTTCCGTCCTCGCGCTGGACGACGCAGGCCGGGCCCGACAGTTCGAGGTCGGCGACCGTGCCCTGCCCCCAGAACGTGGCGGCCAGCGTCTTCTCGTGGGCGAAGGAGACGGCCTGGGCGACCGCGTCATTACGCAGCACCGTGTGCTGCTTCCGTCGGGCGAGTTTCGCAGCCCCCTGGATCGAGGCGCCCGGGGCGATCAGGTACGCGTAGCCGGCCTGCTCCGGTGAGGTGCCGTGATCGAAATAGAGCGTGGCGTAGTTGCGTTTCTGCACCTCGGTGCTGCCCTTGGCGTTGACATCTGACCAGGACCCCGACCGGCGTTCGCGCAGCACGTGAAGTGGCGCTTCGTCCAGCGCGACGTAAGCGCCGAAGCCCTCTAGATGGACCCAGCGGTCCGATGAGAGGACTGACTCAGCATCGGTCGCCGCCGCGACGCGCCCCGAAGCGGTGACCAAGGCGTTGGAGCCCTGGTGCAGGTTGCGGTGGTCCACGATGGTTTCCACCGGTGCCGAGGAACCGGTGTGGATGTCGGAGCCCAGGCACACGATGACGTCCTCGCTGACGAACCAGGATTTGCGGGCGCTGAGCCCGGTGCCTCCGGGACCGATGAGATGCTGTCCGACGGCGGCGATCTCCTCGTTGGCGCTCGAGCCGGTCCATTCGTTGTCCGGTGTCCCGGCCCCCCACTGGCCCTCGACCCTATCCGGCAGGGACGTGGTGTCTACGGTGGTCCCGGGTAGCCTGACATGGTTTGCGGTGGCCCAGAAGGCGTCGTCGTACTGGCCCAGATCGGCGTCATGGACATAGGTCATGCCCGAGCCGGAATGGTAGCCCCGGTCATTTTCGCCGTTGCCGCATTCGTACCAGGAGATCCGGTTGCTGCACATCGCCGTGGACAGCGACCATTGGGGGCCGCGGTGCATGGTGCGGTCCATGGCCGGGAACAGGAAATGGCCGGCCAGTGGGGCCGCCGGCGACAGGCCCAGCGACAGGAGTTCCTTCACCAGTGCCGTACGCGCGACGCTGGCTCCGTCCAGAATGGGGGCGTGGTCGTTATCGGTGATCCATTGCAACGCGCGCCGGCGCCAGCGCTTGGCGGTGGGTGCGTCGACGGCACGTGACAGCAGCAGCACGGCCTCGATGGTGCTGGCCCCCAAATCGAAACCGGTGTTTTCCTCGCGGGAGACACTGCGCCCGCGCACCGAATCGGCCATGGCCCCGGCCATCAGGCAGGGGGCAAAGGAGTCCTCAACGGTTTTGAAGAGGATGTCCCGGCTCGGATCGGAGACCGCGGCATCGGTTCCGCCGAGCAGCGCGAAGAGCCTGGCGAGACCACTGAGCAGAACCACCCCGTAGGAGCCGGTATAGGGGGTGGTGCTGTGCTGGATGAAGGAGCCGTCGGCAAAGAATCCGTTGCCGCTGGTGACGTACTGCCACACCTCGGCCAGTCCGGCGACGGCATGGTGGAGCTTCTCTTCGTTCCCGTCGACCAGTGAGCGGACGATGATGCCCTGGCACAGGTCCACGCGGTTCGCCCCGACCGAGGTGATCTTCCCGCGCGAGGGCGGGAACTGCTGCCACGGGTCCGGCACGAAGTGGTCGATCGCTGCGCAGTATGCGGCCCGCTCGTCCTCGTCCAGCTCGTCGAAGAGCAGTACCAGCGTGTCCGCCAGGGCCCGGGGAACCCCGATTTCCCAGGCCCACCAGTTGCCCTCCTCCTCAGTGGTGTCGTTGTAGCGCAGCCGGTGGGCGTCGGACAGCCCGGCACGGATCTGCTTCAACAAGGTGCCCTGGCCGAAGGAGGCCGCCCCGGGCGTGGCCCAGGCGGTCGCCATTTGGGATAAGCGCACATACGTATAGCGCAGGTCCCCGGCTGCGGCCAGGTCCAAGTCCGTGAAGATCCGGGTTCTGGCCGTGGAGGAGTCCAGGGTGGCCACGGCCGATGCGGCGGCGTGGTCCAGGGTGGCCAAGGCGTTGGCGAAATCCCGATCGCCGGCAATGAATTCCCTCCGGCCGGTGAGCTGGTCCACCCAGGTGGAGCGCAGTGTGGCGAAATCGGCGCTTGATAAGGCGGGCAATTCGGCAGCCTGGGCAGGCTGGGCGGTTTGGCTGATGAAGCTCAGGAGCAGGCCGGTCACGGCCACCCCTCCGGCGCCCTTAAGCGCGGTCCTGCGGGATAGTTCCTGGTCCATGAATTCGCTCCTGATGTCCGTGACGGGGCCGGCCCCGAGTGCCGGTGCCCTGTTGGAGGGGAACTCAACGGCACGTCAAGGTAAGGAATAAAGCAGTAGCGCCTGAACGGAACATGGCCAACAATGGAGCACACCACCGTCAGCGATACCAAGGAGCACCACGCCCCATGCAACTGTCCTTCTCCACGTTGGGATGCCCAGACGCCGATGTCGACGAAGTGCTGGCGCTCGCCGGCGAGCACGGTGCCACCGGCGTCGAACTGCGGATGCACGAGGGTGGAATTATCTCCGCCAGCATGGACGACGCCGAGCGTGGGAAGGTCAAGACCGCCTTCGCCGATGCCGGGATCACCATCTTGGCGGTGGGGAGCTATGTCAAGATCTGCGCGCCCGGAAAGGACATCGACGTCTTTCGGGAACTCGAGGCCGCGTTGCGGCTCGCGGCAGACATCGGGGCGAAGGCCGTGAGGGTCTTTCCCGGTGCCGGACTGGATTCAACCTCCGAGGCCGACCGCGAGGAGGCCTTTGAGCTGGAGGAAAATGCAGTCCGTCGGCTGACGGCGGCCGAAGGGCCGGCGGCCATGCATGGGGTCCAGCTCTTATTGGAGACTCATGATTCGCATCCACGCGGGGTCGATGCCGCGCGCATCCTGTTCCCCCTGGGGCCGCAGGGCGCGGTGCGCACCATTTGGGATGTCCTGCACCCGTGGAAACGCGGGGAGGAACCCGAAGCGACCGTGAAGGCGCTCGCCGGGCGCATCGAGTACCTCCAGCTCAAGGATGCCCGCCGTGGCTCCACCGCCGATGCCCCGATCCTGACCCTGCCAGGGGAGGGGGACATCCCGTTGGAGAAGATGCTCCGGCTGTACCGGGAACAGGCGCCGACAGGAGTCGATCCCTGGGTGTCCTTGGAATGGGAGAAGGCCTGGAACCCCGATTTGCCGGAGCTGGGCGAGGCGCTGGCCGCCACCCGGAAGATCCTCGACTCGCTGTCCTCGAGCTAATCCGCCGTCCGGCTTGAGGCCCGCGCGGCCGGACAGAACTTCGGGGTGCTCATTTATTCCTATGGTGTGCGTCACCTTGACTGACCGTGTCCCAGCTGGAGGCACCCGGTGAAATGCCGGAGGTGTCTACCAGATTGAGCTCATGGAAAGCCCTTCCGGTTGCCCGTTCGCGTACCGGAGAAGATTGGAAAACAATGAACTGGACCAACCTCGAATTCAACCGACGCACCCTCATCAAGGTCGGCAGCGTCGCCAGCGCGGGGGCTGCGTTCGCGCTCAGCGCCGCACCTGCCCAAGCCGCCGGTGCCCGGGTCCCGATGGCCCCCGCGGCTCCCGGTGACGTCGAAGCGAAGGCCCTGGCCCTGCAGCCGCCGACCTTCCTCTTCGAAACGAAGGTGCCCGAGCAGGTCACTGCGGTCTCGGGGGCGGAGCCCGCGATCAGTGACGAGCAGGCCATCATCGGCAAGCACTCCCTCCGCTGGGACTACTCCGCCGGCTCCGTCCTGCAGATCGATGCGGCACTGGACGCCGAGGACTCCAGAATCCCGGAGGACGACGAGACGAAGCTCGGATCGCGCAGCACCTTCGGCCTGTGGATCTACAATTCCACGGCCCGCCAGGGCACCCTGCGCCTGGAATTCGGCCGGCAGGGAAGCAAGGACGCCTGGTGCGACCTCCATCTGGACTTCACCGGCTGGCGAACCGTCTGGATCCGCCTGGCCCAGGACCTGGAAGGCACACCGCGCCGCGACATGGATACCCTCCGGTTCGTCGCCCCGTCGTCGGGTTCCGGGACGCTCTTCCTGGACCAGCTGGTCCTGAACATGTCCATGCGCACCGACCACCCGATGCGGAGCGAGCAGGCCCCTTTCGTCAACCCGGAAGCCGATACGGCGCAAAATGCGCATTGGCTCGCCCTGCTGAAGTTCCAGGAACTACAGGATGCCCAGGCGCCGGCACCGGTCACAGATGCGACGTTGCTGGCCGATGTGTCGACGGTGAAGTCCAGGTACCTTGAGGCCTACCTCACCGGTGGCGGCGCGACCACGGGCTCGCAGGTGGCCGATCTGACGGCGCAACTGGCCAAGCTCGGCATCCCCGAGCGGTCCACCAGTGGGCCGGCGACACCGGTCCTCTTGAACCAGCAGGCCATCTTCCCGCCTCAGATCGCCCCCGAACTGGCTGCGCTGGCTGGAAGCGCCAAACTGCGCACGCTCACGGATCTGATGCAGAAGATCGCCCGGGCCTGGGAACGTGCCGATGCCACGCGCAGGCCGCTGGTGGCCGAGCTGTACGTCCGCGCCGTCTTGCATCTTCGCCGCGTGGGTTGGGCCAAGGGCAGTAGCCAGGGCAGTGTCCACCATCTCGGATACAACATCCGTGGGTACTACGACTCCGTCTTTATCATGAAGGACGTCCTCCAGGATGAAGGATTGCTGGAGGAAGCCCGGGCCGATGTCGACTGGTTCGTCGGCCTGGGGCGCGTTCTCGAACGCCCGCTGCGACGCGATGGCATCATGGACATCTACAACACGAACGTCCGGGGCCTTGTGGCAGCGGCCATGCTGCGGGAGACTCCTGGCGAACAGGCGGCTTGGCTTTCAGCCGTCCGCGACTTCCTCGATGTCACCCTGCAGCCAAGTGACGGTTTGCAGGGCGGAATTAAAGCCGATGGCTCGGGATTCCACCATGTCGGGTTCTACCCCGCCTACAGCGCTGATGGCCTCTCCGGACTGGCGCCAATGGTCATGGTCCTGGGTGGCACGTCGTTCCGTCTGTCCGAGGCGGCGCACTCCCTGTTGAAAAAGGCGGTGCTGGGGATGCGCACCTTTGCCAATAAATTCGAATGGTCGCTGACCGTGTGTAACCGCCATCCAAAGGCGGGCCAAACACTCAAGCTCGATCCCTTCCAGTGGCTGTTCCAGGCTGGCACGCCCGACGGGAAGAAGGCCCTGGACCCCGAACTGGGGGCTGCCTTCCTGCGCCTGCTGCCGGAAAAGCAGTCTTCGATCCACCAACGGCTGGCCGCCAAATTGGCTGCTACCGGGGTCACCGTGGAAGATTCCCCGACGGGCCACTGGACCTACAACTACGGCGCCCTCGGAGTGCACCGCCGCGAGGACTGGTCGGTGACCGTTCGCGGACACAACCGCTACCTGTGGAGCTCGGAGACCTACGAAAACGCCAATATCTATGGCCGCTACGGCACCTACGGGCAGATCAACGTTCAGTCCACGGGCGATCCGATCACCCTGCTGGATAGCGGGTTCTCCCAGGAAGGCTGGGATTGGGGGCGTTTCCCGGGCACGACGGCGATCCATAAGCCCGTTGATGACCTGTTCATCGATCTCGGGCTCGGAGTGGAAATCATGCCACTCTCGGATTCGCGCTTCGGCGGGGCCACCAACATCGATGGCCGGCACGGTCTCTTTGCCATGGACCTGCACGAGATCCCTTCCTGGGATCCCAGCCACCGGGCCCGCAAATCGGTGTTCCTTTTCGACGAGCGGGTCATCGCAGTGGGTACGGGGATCGAAAACAATGACCGCCGAAACGAAACGGGGACGACCCTGTTCCAGAGCCACCTGGCGGCGACGTCGGAGCCCACCTACATCGACTCCACCCGGCCCGTCGCCGACTTCCCGCTCGAGCGCAAATCGCGCAAGAAATCCAAGCATGCACAATGGCTGGCCGACGGGAAGGGCAATGGCTACTACATCCCGGCCAAGCAGCACCTGGGGATCGAGCGTTCCACGCAGAAGTCGAAGGACCAGAGCTCCGGAGAACCCACCAGTGGGGACTTCGCCACGGCGTGGCTGAGCCATGGGACCAAACCGAGGAACGGATCCTATGAATACGCGATGCTGATCGGGCGGACTCCACAACAAACGGCGGCCTTCGCGAAAGCCATGGGCGGCCGGCGAGCCCCCTATGAGGTGTTGGAGGCGCGCTCCGACCGGCATGCAGTCCGCGATCGGGAGACCGGTATCACCGGCTACGCGGTCTTCGAGGCGGGGCACGGGTTCGAGGGCGATATCGAAGGGGTGGATACTCCTTCGTTGTTGATGACCCGGCGTGAAAAGAACCGTCTGGTCATGTCGGTGACGGATCCGGATCTCCGCCTGTATTCGGGCAAAGACCCGGACCAATACGATGCCAAGGGCCGTTTCGTCGGCGGTGTCCTTCCCTACGTGGTGTCCTGGAGGGAAAACGCGAGCCAGGCCCACACCCTGACCGTGAAGGTCAAGGGCTCCTGGAAGCTAGCCGAAAAGGTCGACGGCGTGAAGGTCACTTCCCGCAAGGGCCACGGCGGCCACGACCATCATGGAGGACGCCACGGCCATGATCATGGCCGGCAGGGGCGCACCGAGATCGCGGTCCGCACCCGGGACGGGCTGCCGGTGCAGTTCAGCCTGGCGCGGCACTAATACCGCGTTAGCCCTGCCCCGCCGCGGTGGTGCTGCGTCGGAGCATGAGTTCGCCGGTGACGGTGGGTTCGGCTCCGGCAGCACCTCCAGGGAGGGCCACGGTGCTTTCGACGGCGATCCGTCCGATGTGCAGCAACGGCAGCCGCACGGTGGTCAATCCGGGATGGAAATCCCGCAGCGTCTCGATATCGTCGAATCCCGCGACGGCGGCGTCGCGCGGAACCTGGACCCCGCCCTCACGCAGCCCGGCGACCAGCCCGATGGCCATCACGTCACTGACCGCAAAAAGGCAGACAGGGGCCCCTTCCCGGTGAGCCGCGGCGACCCGTGGTGCCAGCTCGGCGCCGGTGGCATGGCCGCCAGCCCGGTCCAATCCGGTATGCAAGACCTCGGCCGCCGGAACACCCGCGGCGTGTAGACCATGGTGGAATCCACGGACCCTATCGTCCGAGGTGGCCAAGCCCTCGGGGCCCGCCACGATCAGGAAGGGGCCGCGATGGGTGGCGGCCAATGCGCCCGCCAGCTGACAGGCCAGGTCTTCGTTGGGAACGGCGATGACATGGTGGTGTTCGGGGGAACCGGTCCCCTCCACGGGGCGACCGATGACGGCGACCTGGCCATCATTACGGCAGTAGAGGTCCAGCTCGTTGGCCAAGGTGCTGTTGGCTTCACGGTCCGCAGCAGCGGTGGTCCGCGAGCCCGCCAGGATGATGGCATCAGCCCGGTGGGCGGCGAAGGCGGAGACTGCGGTGGCCTCCTCTGCAGGGGTGCCGCCGGTGGTGGCGAGCATGACGAGTTTATTGCGTTCCCGCGCAGCTTCCTGGACGCCGTGGGCGATGGCCGCGAAGTACGGGTCGGCGATGTCGTGGACGATGAGGCCGATGACCCCCGAGCTGGATTTCGCCAGCCCCTGAGCTTGCGCATTGGGCACGTACCCCAGTTCGAGGGCCGCCCGCCGGACGTTTGCGGCAATCTCCGGTCCGGGGATCCGCGCCGAACCATTGAGTACCCGGGACGCGGTGGCGGGGGAGACTCCTGCCTTGCGGGCCACCTCGGCCAGTGTCGTTGCGGACATCGCTACCCCTTCGCCGGCCGTCACGGCTCACATGGTGGACAAGAGTTCCAGTATCGCATGACAGAAAAGTTTGGGAAAGCGCTTGCCAAGCATTGTTTGGATGGGCATGATGGACACAACGGGAATGCGCTTTCCCAATCAGTCTTCATACCATCCACCCCCAGCAAAGAGGTCCCATGGGCTCGACACCACGCACCATCCGTATCGCCATGAACGGCATTACCGGCCGGATGGGCTACCGCCAGCACCTGCTGCGATCCATCCTGCCGATCCGCGACGCCGGAGGCTTCACCCTGGCCGATGGCAGCCGCGTCCAGGTCGAGCCGATCCTCATCGGGCGCAACGAAGCCAAGGTCCGCGAACTTGCAGAACTGCATGGGGTCGCCGAATGGAGCACCGATCTGGATGCGGTCATCAACGACCCGACCGTCGACGTCGTCTTCGACGCCTCGATGACCAGCCTGCGCGCCGCGACGCTGAAGAAGGCCATGCAGGCCGGCAAACACATCTTCACCGAGAAGCCCACCGCCGAAACCCTCGACGAAGCCATCGAGCTCGCCCGCATCGGCACCGAGTCCGGGGTGACCGCCGGCGTCGTGCATGACAAGCTCTACCTGCCCGGGCTGGTGAAGCTGCGCCGCCTCGTCGATGAGGGATTCTTCGGCCGCATCCTGTCCATCCGCGGCGAATTCGGCTACTGGGTCTTCGAAGGCGATGTGCAGTCAGCGCAGCGTCCGTCCTGGAACTACCGCGCCGAAGACGGCGGCGGCATGACCACCGATATGTTCTGCCACTGGAACTACGTCCTCGAGGGGATCATCGGGAAGGTCAAAAGCGTCAACGCCAAGACCGCCACGCATATCCCGGCCCGCTGGGACGAGCAGGACCAGGAATACGTCGCGACCGCCGATGACGCCTCCTACGGCATCTTCGAACTCGAGACCCCCGCCGGCGACGAGGTCGTGGGGCAGATCAATTCCTCCTGGGCCGTGCGGGTCTACCGCGACGAACTCGTCGAATTCCAGATCGATGGAACGCTCGGCTCGGCAGTGGCCGGCCTGAATAAGTGCGTCGCCCAGCAGCGCGCCCACACCCCCAAGCCGGTCTGGAACCCCGACCTGCCGGTCACCGAATCCTTCCGCGACCAGTGGCAGGAAGTCCCGGCGAATGCAGATCTGGACAACGGCTTCAAGCTGCAGTGGGAAGAGTTCCTGCGCGATGTCGTCGCCGGACGCGAACACCGCTTCGGTTTGCTCTCCGCGGCCCGCGGCGTCCAGCTGGCCGAATTGGGCCTGCGCTCCAACGACGAACGCCGTACCATCGACATCCCGGAAATCACGCTCTGATGGCCTCGCTGATTCTTCCCCGGAACGACGGCGGAACCCGCACGCACCAGCTATCCGAGGCACGGACCTGGTCCAGGCCCACCGCCCCGATCACCTCCCGGCACGCCTACGCAGCGGCCCACGTCATCCCCGACGTGCACGCGGAGAACGTGCCCGGAGCCCCGGCGGCACTGGACTGGGATACCACCCTCGCCTACCGCCACGAACTCTGGTCCTACGGCCTGGGTGTCGCCGATGCGATGGACACCGCCCAGCGCGGCATGGGTCTGGACTGGGCGGCCACCGGAGAACTGATCCGCCGCAGTGCCGCCGAAGCGGCCGCTGTGGTCTCCTCGAAGGCCCCCGCCACCGCCGGCAAATCGGTGCGCGATCTGCTCGCCTGCGGCGCGGGAACCGACCAGCTGGATCTGGCCACCGTCCCCTCGGGCCCTGCCGGGCTGAACGTCGTGCTCGATGCCTACCGCGAGCAGATGGCTCTGGTGGAGGAGGCCGGCGCGAAGACCATCCTGATGGCCTCCCGCGCGCTGGCCGCCGTGGCCACCGACGCCGAGGACTATCTGCACGTCTATTCGACGTTGCTGCGTGAGGCCAAGCAACCGGTGATCCTGCACTGGCTGGGCACCATGTTCGATCCGGCCTTGGCCGGCTACTGGGGCTCCGATGACGTCGCCACGGCGACCGATACGTTCTCCTCGCTGGTCAGCGGTCATGCCGAGAAGATCGACGGGGTCAAGGTCTCCCTGCTCGACGCCGGGCACGAGGTCGCACTACGGGCCTCACTGCCTGCAGGGGTCAGGCTCTATACCGGGGATGACTTCAACTATCCCGAACTCATCGACGGGGACGGCAGTCACCACTCCGATGCGCTGCTGGGCATCTTCGCCGCCATCTACCCGGCGGCCTCCGCAGCGCTGCAAAGCTACGACGCCGGTGATCCGGTGGCGGCACGAGCCACCCTTGATTCGACCCGGGAACTGGGAAAGCACATCTTTAGCGCCCCCACCTTCTACTACAAGACGGGCATTGCGTTCCTCTCGTGGATCAACGCGCAGCAGCCCGGTTTCCAGATGGTGGGCGGACTACATTCGGGCCGGTCGCTCATGCACCTGGCGACCACCTTCGAACTGGCCGATGCTGCCGGGCTGCTCCTAGATCCTGAGCGCTCCGCAGCCCGGATGTCCACCTTCCTTCAGACCAATGGGGTGGGAGCATGAGCGATTTCTCGCGGTTGGCCCTGAACAGCGCCACCACCAAGAAATGGACCCTGCCCGAGGTCGTGGACGGCTGCGTCCGCGCCGGGATCCCGGCCATCGGCCCCTGGCGGGACATCGTCGCAGACCACGGCCTGGCGGAATCGGCGCAGCTGATCCGTGATGCCGGACTGCGGGTCTCATCGCTGTGCCGGGGAGGCTTCCTGACGGCAGCCGATGCCGAGGGCCAGGCAGTGGCGCTGGCCGACAACCGTGCGGCGATCGAAGAGGCCGTGGCGCTGGGCACCACCGAGTTGTTCCTGGTGGTCGGCGGCTTGGCCCCGGGGGAGAAGGATGTCGTCGCGGCCCGCCAACGCGTGGCCGACCGCCTGAAGGACCTGGTGCCCTACGCCGTCGAACACGGGGTGCGGCTGGTCCTTGAACCGCTGCATCCGATGTATGCGGCAGACCGGGCCCTGATCTCCACGCTAGGGCAATCCCTGGACCTGGCGGCACCGTACGATCCGGGCGCCGTCGGCGTGGCCGTAGACACCTTCCACGTCTGGTGGGACCCTGATCTGAAGGCGCAGATCGAGCGGGCCGGCCGCGAACAGCGGATCGCTTCCTACCAAATCTGCGATTTCAACCTGCCTATCGCAGCCGACGCTTTGCTTTCCCGCGGCATGATGGGAGACGGTGTCATCGACTTCGCGACCATCGGCTCCTGGGTCCGTGATGCCGGGTACACCGGGGATATCGAGGTGGAAATTTTCAACCAGGAAATCTGGGATACCGACGGCGATACGGTCCTCTCCACCGTGAAGGAACGCTACGCAGAACTGGTGCTGCCTTTCGCCTAGCCCACGGTGGATTGGAGGCGGGCCGTCACGGGCGCGGGTGAAGCCTCCGATCGCCGCGTCCGCGCGGATCAGCTCTTCGAAGGCCGCTCCCGCGGGGGCGGCCTTCGTCGTTCCCTCCGCGGGCCGGAACCTTAGAGCGTGAAGAATTTCCCATGTCACCTGCAGTTTTGTTGATTGCAACTATGTGATGGTGGTCTCATTTTTTCCCTGCTACTGTGAGTTTCATCGACGCGGGGTCTTTGATTCCACAGGATTCGGAAACCCCCTGTCCGAGGAGGCATACGGCCTCATGGCGGGCCGTATAACGGCGAATGCGGGAGGGCCGACATGAGCACGACCATGAATAGCGGACTACAAGATGCGCTGATCAGGACTCGGAGGTTTTTCAAACCGAAGGAAGTCGTCTCGCCCGATGGACGCACGCTACTCAAGGTCGGGGGCCGTTCCGGGGATTCCTTCTACCGGGATCGTTGGAGCCACGACAAGGTGGTCAGATCGACCCACGGGGTGAACTGCACGGGGTCGTGCTCCTGGAATGTCTACGTCAAAGACGGCATCATCACCTGGGAAACCCAGGCCACCGATTACCCCACCACCGGCCCCGATAAGCCGGAATACGAGCCGCGCGGTTGCCCGCGCGGCGCTTCTTTTTCCTGGTACACCTATTCGCCAACCCGAACCCGCTACCCATACATCCGCGGCGTCCTGCTGGAAATGTACCGAGAGGCCAAAGCCCGGCTGAAGGACCCGGTCCTGGCGTGGGCCGATCTGACCGAGGACCCGGAGCGGGCCGTGAAGTATAAGAGCGCCCGGGGCAAGGGCGGGCTGGTGCGCGCGTCATGGGACGAAGCGGTCGAGATCGTCGCGGCGGCCCATGTGCACACCATCCGCAAATACGGTCCCGACCGAGTGGCAGGGTTCTCGCCCATCCCGGCCATGTCGATGGTCTCGCACTCTTCAGGTGCCCGGTTCGTGAACCTTATCGGCGGGTCCATGCTCAGCTTCTACGACTGGTACGCCGATATGCCGGTCGCTTCCCCCCAGGTTTTCGGCGACCAGACCGACGTACCCGAATCCGGGGACTGGTGGGATGCCGGCTACCTGGTCATCTGGGGCACCAACGTCCCGGTGACGCGGACCCCCGATGCCCACTGGATGATCGAAGCCCGCTACCGGGGACAAAAAGTGGTCGTCGTTTCCCCCGACTTCGCCGACAGCACCAAATTCGCCGATGAATGGATGCCCGCCGAACCGGGAACCGACGGCGCCCTAGCGATGGCCATGGGACATGTCATCCTCAAGGAATTCCACGTGGACCGGCAGACCCCCTATTTCACCCAGTACGTGAAGAAGTACACCGACCTGCCGTTCCTGGTCACCCTCGACGAAGCGCAGGACGCCGACGGAGAACGGATGTTCACTGCCGGCAAGTTCCTGACCGCCGCCGACCTGGACGGAGAGATTGAGGCGGAAGCTGAAAACCCCGAATTCAAGACGGTCCTGGTTGATGCGGCCACCGACCGCCTCGTGGTGCCCCCGGGCACCCTCGGCCACCGCTACGGCGAAACCGGTGAGGGCAAATGGAACCTCGACCTCGGGGATATCGACCCCAAGCTGACCCTGATCGATGGTGCCGACGAAAACGTATCCATCGACATGCCACGTTTCGACGCCGGCCAGGGCAATATCGGTGTCATCCGCCGCGGCGTCCCGGCACGCCGGGTGGCCGGACGGCTGGTCACCACGGTCTTCGACCTGATGCTCGCCCAATACGGCGTGGGGCGCCCCGGGCTACCGGGGGAGTGGCCCACGGGCTACGACGACGCCGAATCGCCGAACACCCCCGCCTGGCAGGCCAATATCACCGGCGTCACGGCCGAGGCCTGCGAACGGATCGGTCGGGAATTCGCGCAGAACGCCGAGGATTCCAAGGGCCGCTCGATGATCCTGATGGG